>CAYSMT010000071.1:0-9388 GCA_964432135.1 uncultured Acidobacteriota bacterium | reverse complement strand
TGAGAAAGTGCGTCTCTCCGGCAGGAATCGGGATAAAGAGCTCGGGCTGCGTGTAGAGGGTCACGTTCTCGGTGATCACGTGAAGGCGCTCGCTGAGGCTGCCTCTCGCCTTACGACCAAAACGATGATCGGTGATCGCGATGAAATCCTGTCCGCGGGCGTAGGCGTCTCGGTAGACGTCGGAGAGCTCACCTTCACCGTCGCTGATGGCCGTGTGGACGTGGATGTCGCCCCAATAGAGCTGCTTGGCGGGAGGATCTTTCGTAACGATGACCGGATTGCTCGTTGCTGTCAGACCCGTGGCGGGATCAGTGAGAGAGATCGTCAGCGTGCCCTCTGCATAGGCCTTTAGGTAGATCTCGTTGCGGTCGAGCGGCTGGCTGTGATCGAGCGCGCGCTGCCGATAAGTGAAGGTGTTGAGGCCGTCTGAGTCTTTGCCTTGGAGCTGCGCCGTGTAGTTCTCACAGAGGTTTCCGAAGTCATCTTCGGCGTAGATGACAAAGCGCATCTCATGGCCAACACGCCCGAAGGACGGGCCTACGATACGCAGTCGCGTTGCCGTGTTTTCAAGGATGCGCAATCCCTCGGTGGGAATCGGCGTGAAGCTGCCGTCGCCCTTACGATCGAGACCAACTTCGATCGAGAAGCGTTGCTGTTTGCGCCCGGCGGCGATGGGTTGACGGGTGTTGCCGTAGCGGACGCGAATCTCGCCGCCAGGAGCGAGAGGCGTATTCAGGATCTCGAAGTCGTAGTGTGAGCGTCCCGCGAAGGCGAAGCGGTCGCGCCGCACGAGGCGCAGGGCAAGCTCACCGCCGTCGCTACGTGCCGCGGAAACAAGCGTGTTGCGCCTTCCATTGCCAACGAGACCCCGAGCGAAGCCGCGCCAGGGTTTGGTGTAATGAAATATGCGGGCCACGCCCCCGACGGGAAGCCCCTGCGGTCCCGCCGCGATGACGACCTCGACCGTCACCGGCTCGCCCGAGACGAGCTGCGCGGGTTCGATGCGTGCTCCAGCGGGTGCCGGTGTGCAGGCCACACCGAGCCCCATCACGGCGAGCACGAGCACTGTGAGGCTGCGTCGTCTCGCCCGTCGTGCTCTCTCGTCAGGCATGGGGAGGAAGGTCGATTCCCGGTGTGTCGAGACGGGGTCGACGCAGCAGCTTGCGTCCGCACCAAGGGCAGCCGCGCCAGCGCGCGGAGACGCCCCAGCCGCAGCTCCGGCAGGGCACCTTGAATTCGATGTCCCAGGAGAGTTTTTCACGGCAATGGGGGCAGTAGCGCGCGTAGAGAGGCAGCGGCTTGCGGCAAGAAGGACAGTGCCCGCGGCTCGTCGCGCGCGGCTTCCCGCTGCGCACACGGGAAAAGCCATGACCGCACCAGGCGCAGTAGCGCCAGCTCGCGCTCTTCTCCCAGCCGCATTTCGGACAACGACCGGGCAGCGTATCGGACCACAAGAGCTTCTTGCGGTCGGCGCACTCGGGACAAAAGGACATGTGTGTAATGAGATCTGATCCACATTCCGAGCAAATACGGCGGATATCGTAGTAGGCATCAAGAAGCTGTTCGAGGTTGCGACCTCGGCGGCGTGGCTCGTGCTCGGAGAGCTCCCGGCGAAAGGCCGCGGCCGAGGCGAAGCGCTGGCGAGGATCTCGGGCCATAGCCCGCAAGAGGATGGGGCGCATGAGCTCCGAGACGCCGCTCATCTGCCGCGCAAGGCGACGTCGGTCGAGGCGCAGGATGCGGTAGGCGATGATCGCCGTCTTGGCCTCACCCCAGGGTACCTTACCGGTGATCATCTGGTAGAGCATGACGCCGAGCGCAAAGATGTCTGACTTGTGCGTAGCCCGGCCGCGCATCTGTTCCGGAGGCATGTAGGCTAGAGTTCCCGCTCCCGAGCCTGTTTGAGTCGATAGGCCAAGGTCCCTGGCGATGCCGAAGTCGCAGAGCACGGGGCGGCGTGAGCGGCGCTCGAGGATGACATTCGAAGGGTTGACGTCGCGGTGAACCAGGCCCTCGCCATGGATCGCGGAGAGTGCCTCGCTGATTTCTCGCGCGAGGTCAATGGCGACGCGCGCCGGGAGCTTGCGATGGAACTCGAGGAAGTCCCGGAGTGTTGGACCTTCGAGGTAGTCCATCACGAGGAAGGGGCGACCTCGCTCGTCCGTGCTGACCTCATGGACGCGGACGATGCCCGGGTGGGAGAGGTAGCGCAGACCCCGGGCTTCTCGCAGGAGCGATTCGTCACCGGAACGGTTGGCCACCTTGATGGCGCGTAACTGGCGCTTAATGCGGTCCCGACAGAGCAGGACTCGGGCGTAACCCCCGGCGCCGAGTTCGTTGAGAATCCGGTAGCGCTTTTGGGTGTCGACATAAGCATCGAGCACCGCAATTCCTCCGTGTTGTCCGGAATCGCCCAGATCGTTCGGGCCTATCCTCTTGCGGCCACGGCCTTGCGGGTGCCATCTGCCGCAGCGTTGGCCAGCATCACGGTCGCCCCGAGCAGCAGACCTGGCAGTGTGGCCACCCACCAGGCCTCGAAGAGGACATCGCGTCCCTCCGCAAGGATGTTACCCCACGATGGCTCGGGAGGGGTGACACCGAAACCCAGGAAGGAGAGTGATGCCTCAAGCAGGATGAACGGGCCGAGCCGAAGGCCGGCGGCGACGAGCACGACGGTCGCAACGTGAGGCAAGATGTGTCGCCAAGCGAGACGCCAGGTCGACACCCCCGCGGCGCGGGCAGCGAGGACCATCTCTCCGTCTGCCAGGGCGTGGGTTTCGGCACGAACGAGGCGCGTGAAGACGGGCCAACCCGTCGCTCCGATCAGCAGCGCGAGGCCCCAGGGACTCGGCCGGAAGAGTGCGGCGACGACCATCAGGAGCACGATGCGCGGTGTGGCGAGGAAGGCGTCGGACAGTCGGCTCAGGATGAGGTCCATGCCCCGGCCGAGCAGGCCAGAGAGCAGCCCGCCAGCGGCGCCCAGGACACCTGCGACGAGCACTGCTAGGAAGCCAACGGCGAGCGAGGTGCGGCCACCGACGAGCAGCCGAGAGAGAAGGTCTCGCCCGTAGCGGTCCGTTCCGGCTGGAAAGACGAGATCATGGAGTTCGGGTTGACCTTCCTCGTCGCGACGCAGCGTGGCGAGAGTCAGGCGGCGTTTTCGTGGACCGCGGCGGTAGACGAGCTCGTCACCTTCGACGTGCCACTCGCGAAGGAGCGTTCCCGGGGCGGCAGAGTCCCAACCCGCGATGGGGAGTAGCTGCCCGTCCTGAGTCATCAGTGCCGAGACATGGGTTCCGGGGGGGAGCAGGCGGAGTGCGACGGGGTCCGCCGACGAGATGGTCTCGTAAGGCGCGAGGAGCGGTCCGAAGAGCCCGACTCCCGCGAGAAGCGCGATGAGCAGGAGGGTGCGTTTCATCGGAAGTTGCCTGTCGTGCGTCGCCAACGTGGGTCAACGAGCGCGGAGAGCAGGTCGGCGATAAGCGTGCCCGTGACGATCGCCGAGGCGGCGAGGAGCAACCCGCCGAGCACGAGCGGCAGATCCCTCGAGAGCAGCGCCTGCTGTTGGAGCCGTCCGATGCCGGGCCAGGAAAAGACGACCTCGACAACGACAACCCCGCCGACGGTTGTTGGGAGTGCGAGGCCGAAGAGGACGAGGATCGGATGGAGCGCCGCCCGGGCCGCGCGCAGCACGAGCCGTTTCTCCGGAACTCCCAGCGCGCGTGCCGAGCGGATGGCTTCCGAGCGCCAAGTTCGGGAGAGCGCCGCCGCGTGGTGGCGGGCAACCGGCGCCGCTCCGGGGAGACCGATGACGAGGGCGGGAAGGAGCAGGTGTTCGAGCAGATCCCAGAGCCCGGAGGAGGCGAGGTTGGCGTCGTGCATGTGGGAGGCCGGCAGCAGGCCGAACTTGTAGGCGAAGAGCCAGATCGCGATCAGGCCAAGCCAGAAGGGAGGCAGGGCGTCGAGAGCCGGCAGCACCCGGTCGACGAAGAACGCCGCGGTTCCTCCACGTCGTAGTCCCGCGGCGGTGCCAAGGGCAAGGCCAAGGGTGAAGGCGATGACAATGGCTGAGGCGCCCAACAGCAGCGTGGGTCCCAACGCGCGGGCGAGCACTCGAGAGACGGGCTTGTGGTAGCGCAGGGACACGCCGAGGTCACCGCGCAGTGCGTGGGAGAGAAAGCTCTTGTAGCGTTCCAGGGGCGGCTGATCGAGACCGTACACGGCCTCGAGGCGCTGGCGGTCGGCGAGGCTGAGGGAAGGGTCGCTCATCAGGCCCAGCGGGTCACCCGGAAGCGTCTCGAGTAGCATGAAGGCCAACGTGACAACGATGAAGATTGTCACGAGACCGCTGCATACGCGCCCCAGCAGCCGGCTCACTCGGGGCCGTCTCCGCGGGTCCAGCGCTCCACGCCGGCAAGAGGATCGCCGGGAAGGATGTCTTCGCGCGGCCCTTGCCAGGCCCGGCGGATGCCGGTCAGCGTCGTCGGACGAAAGAGAATGGTGTAGGGCTGCTCGTCATGGAAGACTCTTTCCCAGCGCCGCCAGGCCTCAATGCGTTCGGCGTCGTTGAGGATCTCTCGTGCTCGCGAGGCGATACGATCCGCCGCGGGTTGGGTCCAGGCGCCGAAGTTCACGCCCCCGCTGCCGCAAGAGCTAGCGTGGAGGTTTTCGGTCGCATCCACTCGCAGCGAAGTGCGCCAGCCGCCGATCCAGGCGTCCGTGTCGTGCTGGCTGATCGTGCTATAGAAGGATGAGTTCTCGATCGGTTCGAGAGTCAGCTCGATACCCTGGGTACGGAGCTGCTGCTGGATCAGGGTCGCCGCCTGCGTGCGTAGGGCGTGACCCGATTGGACGAAGAGCCGGAAGGAGAGACGCCGACCGTTTCGTAAGAGGTAACCTTCCTTGTCTCGGGTGTCGAAGCCGGCAGCGCGTAGTAGCTTCGCGGCACGTTCCGGGTCGTAGGGCCAGGGCTCGAGGGTGGGATCGTGCTCGGGTAACGGTGCGAGGAAGGGCGAGGCCGGAATCTCGCCCTCTCCGAGGAGCAGAGAGTCGATCAAGGCTTCCCGGTCCAGCGCCAGCGTGATGGCACGCCGTACACGGGGATCACCAAAGAGGGGATGAGGACGCGAACGCGAGATCTCGGCCACCGTCTCGGGTGTATCGAGGCATTTCTCGTCACCGGCGCGGTTGCAGTCGGCTTCCCGGTGCCGGCGATACTCTTTGTAGGCGGCCGGGTCGAGAGTATTGAATCCGAGATAGGTATAGCGAAAGCCGGGACGACGAACGATCTCGACCTGATCGGTGCGGGCGAGGCGGGTTACTTCCTCGGGGCTGAGCTGGTCGACGAGGTCGAGTTCACCGGCGAGCAACTGTGTGATGCGCGAGCTCGAGTCCGGCACGACGCGCAGGATGATCCGCGCGATCGTCGCCGGGTCAGGTACGCCACCCCAGCCCGCCACGCGTTCGAGCACGACCTGCTGGTTCTGGGTGAACGAGGCGACGCGATAGGGTCCGCCGCTGATCGAGCTCTTCGACCAATCGACCTCTCGCCAGCTCTCGAAGGGAATCTTCGCCAGGGCGCGGGGCAAGATGTGCAGGTCGTTGAGGTCCATGAGTTGGCCGGGGTAAGAGGCGTCGAAACGCACGACGGGTGTCGAGGGTTCGGGGCACTCGATGGCGAGGATGTGCCGCTTGATCGATGCGGCGCGCCAGGCCACTGCAGGGTGGGTCTGAGCCTCGAGGGTGTAGCGCAGGTCCTCGCAGACGATCGCCTCGCCATTGTCCCAGCGTCGGCCTTCGGCAAGGTGTAGGGTCAGCGTCTTGCCACTGTCACTCCACTCCCAGCTCTGGGCGAGAGAGGGGTAAAGGCCGCCCTCGTGGATCCGGTCCGGCGGCACCTCGATGGCGAGGCGGGGCAGCGTGCGGTTCGCGACGAGCAAGGCCTGCTCGGTGTTCGAAAGGTAGACGTTCAGTGAATCTGGTTCCGCGGCGATGCCGACGACGAGGGTCAGCTCGTCTGCCGCGCTGGTTGCCTTGCGGTTGCCGCAACTTCCGGAGAGCCCCGCCAGCACCAGCGCCAGCGTGAGCGGCGCCGCGATGCACCGCTGGATAGGAGGAAGAAGATGGTGAATCGAGGACACCTTGCACTCCTTCTCGCCCCCTTGGGGGCGGCCGACCGAGTTAACCGCGAGGCAGCCGTATAGTAAACACTGTGCCCTGGCCCAGCTTCGAGTCCACCTCGATGGTACCGCCGTGGGCTTCGACCGCTTGGCTCGCGATCGGTAGTCCGAGCCCGCTGCCCGTTTCTCGGGTCGTGACATCCGGCTCGAAGAGCAGCACGAGGTGTTCCGGATCGATACCTGGCCCGTCGTCTTCTACGGCGATCTCAATATCTTTATCCTCCATGCGCCACCGTACCTCGACCCTCCCGCCGGCTTCGACCGCGGCCAACGCGTTGTCGACGAGGTTGATCAACGCGCGCCGCAGAAGACGCGGGTCCGCCAAGACGGAGGGGAGCTTGTCGGGTCCTTGGAGGCGAAATGTGATCTTCGGTGGCGGCGCGAGGCAGTAGGCGGCGAGCCACTCGCGGATCCGATGGGGCAGGTCGAGGGGTTCCGGATTGGCTTGTATGAGTCGCGCGTAATCGCCGAACTCCCGGGACGCCTCTTTGAGGACAGCGACTTGATCGGCGATCGTTGCGAGGGCCTGGTCGAGCTTTTCGGAGAGGCGCGGGTCGCCGCGCTTGGAGAGCACGCGAATGTGTTCGACAACGAGCGAGATCGGGGTCAAAGGGTTCTTGATCTCGTGTGCGATGCGCCGCGCCATCTCGGCCCAGGCCGTCAGCCGCTCCGAGCGGATCGTGTCCGTCAGGTCCTCGATCATGACCAGACGTAGTGGTTCGCCCTCGGAGAGCGCCGGCAGGTCCAAGGCTGACACGCGGTAGTGCTCGCTGGCGTGGGAGCCCGCGATCTCCGCCGTCGTCGTGCTCGCGCCTTCCCCTCGGATCGTCTCTAAGACGGCTTTCGCGAAGATATCGTCCCCGAGCTCGAGAGCTTGCTCTGGTTGGGCGCCGAGCAATTGTGACGCGCGAGGATTCGCGGCCCAGACCGTTCCGTTCGAGCGCAGGGCGACAACAGCCAAGGGTATGCTGGCGATGATCGTTTCGATGGCAGCGCGCCGCCTTTCGAGGCCGCGACGCTGGTCAGCCAAGGAGCTTGCCATGGCTCGGAAGGCTCGGGAAAGTACGCGTGTTTCTTCATAGCCCGTCTCAGGAATCTTCGCATCGAAGCGTCCCCCGCCGATGCGCGCCGTGGCGCGCCGCAGTTCTTCGAGCGGACGGACGAGGCGACGTGTCGTCGGGACGAGGAGGAATGTGGTCAGGGCCAGTAGCAAAGCAGCGCTGATCAGCAGCGCACGATCGACCTCGGCGAGATTCTCTTGCGCAAGTCGGCCCGCGCGCGAGAGCGGCACGCTGATCGCACCCGGCGTGCCGTCCGGCTCGCTAAAGGGCCCGCTCGCGACGGAGATCACGACTTGGTTGCGGCCCGCCCGAAAAACGACGGGCTCGACGAGCATCGCTCGTCGCTCGACGCTGAGCGCGCGATAGGTTTCGCCTGGCAGGCGCTCAGGCCATAGCCCGGCGCGTAATAAATCGCTGCGCGAGCTGGCGAGCATCTCGCCCTGCTTCCAGACGAAGAGGTCGTCCCCGAGGGTGCGGGAGAGCCAGGCCGCGATTCGGTCCGCCTCAGCACCTCCGAGGGTGCGCTCCTCGTTGAGGGCCTCCATGTCTTGGACGAGTTGCCGCGCGGTGTGCAGAGAGAGTGAAGCGGCGGAATCGAGCTGGTGCCTGCTCTGACGCAGCGCCGCTGCGCGCACAGCGGTAGCCAGCACGAGCAGCGGGATCAGCCCTGCGAGCACGAGAACGACGGCGAGTTGAACGCGGAAGTGCGTGGCCAGCATGCGCGCCCAGCCGGTGACGGCGCTCAGCGCGGCACCTGGGGAGCGTTGAAGCGCGGTAAGCGCTCGTATCATGAGCGTGAGGGCCGCGAGGATCAGACCCCAGGCGAGGGCGATGGCGCTCTTCTCGAGCAGGTCGGGCGGGAAGATGACGACAGACACGATGTGATGGGCTTCGCTGACATCGATGCGTTGCGCGCGCTTGCCTTGGACCCATAGCGTGCGCCAGCCGGTCGGGGTGGCGACAGCTTTCGGTGGGGGAGGGCCGGATTCGAGATCTGACGCGAGCAGCTTGCCGTCGTCGTCGAACCACGCGAGGAAGGGTCCGCAAGAGCGAGAGAGGACTGCGGGGCGGTCACTTGCGGCCCGAGCTCCGCGCAACGCGTCCTCTTTGTGGCGCGAAGGGAGGTTGCCCGGTTCGGCGAGCACGGCGACGACCCAGCTCCCGCCCTCGGCGCGGCGCGATTCGCCGATGAGAGCCGGCAGCTTCGCGCCCAAAAAAGGGAGCTCAACTCGCTCGGGCAGGCTGTAGGTCTTCGGGAAGTGCGTTGTGTCGTCGCCTTCTGGCGGAGCCAGCAAGCTGCCTGGCTCGACAGGAGGCAGGCCGGTCAGAAACTCATCCTCGGCGATGCCGTGCTCGTCGTATTTCCACACCCCTGATGCAAGGCCCCGGTGGCCGAGGGGGGAGTTCCACCACAGATCGATCGCATCGCGATCTCGCGCGAGGACGTCCTCGCCTGGCGGGGGCACGGCGAGTTGGAGGGTGCGCTCGATGGCATCGTTCCAGATCATCTCGCGTTGTTCGATTTCGGGCAGCAGGTCGCGCTCGACCTGCCGGCGGGCCGCGCGATCGAGCGCGGCGGCATGGACGCCTCCGGCAAGAACTCCGGCGAGCACGGCCGCCATCGTGAAGGCTCGCGCAGGACCCATTCGCCCCGCGCGCAACGCGAGCAACAGGCCGGCCCAGCACAGGCTGACCAGCGCGCACATGGTGCTCCCTCGAGAGAGCAGATCACTTCCGCCGAGGAGAAGCTCCCCCGGAGCGAGCCCCAAGTTAACGGTCAGCCAAGCGCTGGCGACGAGACCACCTGCGGCGAGCAACAGGCCAGCGACAAGTAGCGGCAGTCGTCGTTTTTCCGGATGTGGTAGCGGTGCGAGAGTCATCAGTCCAACGATGGTCAAGCCATGGAGTGCCCCCTCGACCTCCTGCGCGAAAGGACCGGCAAGATAAAGGAACGCGCGGGCGGGAAGGAGTAAGAACCACAGCTTGTTCGGCTCTGCCAGGGCGAGAGCGAGCAGGAATAGCGCGGCCGTTGTCGCCATGGCCTGCCGACATGTTTTTTGACGTTGGCGGGCCCGTTCATCTGAGGGTACGAGCGCGATGGTGGCACGTCCGGCAAGATCACCGCTGGAGCTGAACAAGGGAAGCATT
>CAYSMT010000070.1:0-9477 GCA_964432135.1 uncultured Acidobacteriota bacterium | reverse complement strand
CTTTGTGTCACGTTCATCGCGAAGCATGATCTCGACGCCGCTGTTGAGAAAAGCCAACTCGCGCAGGCGTTGAGCGAGCACCTCGTAGGAACACTCGAGGGTCTCGAAGATCTCTGGGTCGGGGCGAAAGGTGATCTTTGTTCCGCGCCGTTCAGTCGTGCCTGTGTTCGTAAAAGCACTCGTTGCGATGCCGCGACTATAGTGTTGTGAGTAAACCTTTCCCTGACGCCAAATCTCAAGCTCGAGACTTTCGGCAAGAGCATTGACGACAGAGACGCCAACACCATGAAGCCCGCCAGAGACCTTGTAGGCGTCACTATCGAACTTACCACCCGCATGAAGCTGAGTCATAACGACTTCGGCCGCCGAAACGCCCTGCTCAGGGTGAATATCCACGGGGATACCGCGGCCGTTATCTTGCACTGTGATCGAGTTGTCGGCATGAACTGTGATTTCAATCCGATCACAGTAGCCAGCTTGAGCTTCATCGATGGAGTTGTCGACGACTTCCCATACGAGGTGATGTAGGCCGTGTACGCTTGTCGAACCAATGTACATCCCAGGCCGCTTGCGCACCGCCTCAAGGCCCTTGAGGACCTTGATCGAACTCGCGTTGTACTCGTGCTCCGTTTCGGGAACTTTCGCGTCTTCGGTCATCTTCTCCCCGTCGTCCCTTCACTTCGATCACGCGCGGTGATTCGACCAGCGCGTACGTCAAGAACACATGCATCAAGACCCACCGCCAGCGCAGGTTTGGAACTCGCGGCGAAGGTCTGGCCTTCGGCACGTGCAGCTTCGAGCAGCGCATCGAAACGCGCTTTGTCGAGATCGGAGTCCACGTCATCGAGGATCAACAAACGATCGACGCTTGGACGTAACGCATGGACACGGCGCGCCTGGGCGAAGGTCGTCGCGGCAAGCGCGGATCGGAGCTGGCCCGCGGAGCCGTAGCGCCAGATATCACGCCCTTGGACTTCAAAGCCTAGATCATCTCGATGAGGCCCTACGCTCGTCACCCTTGTTCTCCGATCGCTGGCACGCGCGGCGCGCAGTCGCTGCGCAAGCTCCGGCGCCTCTACAGCACCTTTTGCAGAAACACCGACACGGCGATAGTGCATCTGCGCATCACAGGCCTCCGGAAACAGCTCAGGCCAACTCCCAAGCAGCTCCTGCCAAGCACGAACTTGCTCCTCACGACGAGTGGCGATTCGCTCCCCGACGCTTGCGAGAATCTCGTCCCAGGGATCAAGTTCCTCATCAGAAGCCTCCTCGCGTAGCAGCTGATTTCGCTGGGCGAGAGCTCGTTTGTACTCCGCGAGATCAGGAAGATGGCTCGGGACGGCCGAAGCTGTCGCGCGGTCCATGTATCTCCTGCGCTCGGAAGGACTTCCGGCAATAGACCGGGTGCTCTCTCCTGTCATCACGAGGGCCGGAAGATGCTCCAGATAATCCGCTAGCTTGACTATATATTGTCCCACGCGAAGCTGGCGCTCGCCACGTCCACGACTTCGACCGACACTGATTTCAAGAGAGGCATCGCCCGGCCTAGAGATCGTCCCTCGAACAAAGCAGGTTTCGCTCTCATAGGCGATTGCCTCTCGGGGTTCCCGCGTCCGAAACGAACGTGTAGTAGCTAGTAAGTAAATTGCTTCTAGAAGAGAGGACTTTCCTTGGGCATTCGCCCCAACAACGACAACCAAACGCGAATCAAGCTCAATGATCTGATCTGCGAGGTTTCGCAGGCCCCGCACCTCGAGGCGGTCTAATGGCACAAGCACCTCCCCCTCGAGCCATGCACAGCCCATGACACAATCCGTGGGTCGAGTCCGCCGCTCCGAGCAGAGGCTACGACAGCGCCATGGGCATGACGACGTAACTATCTTCGCGCTCATCATCCTCTGCGCGTAGAGGTGAGAACAGCCCCTGCCCCATGACCTTGCCAAGCGAAAGCACGACCTTCTCGGTGCCTACCACAGCGAGGAAATCGAGGAGATACTGAGCGTTGAATCCGATCGCGAGCGAATCACCGAGATACTCAACACCGAGCTCTTCCTGGGCCTCTCCAAGCTGTTGATGAGCCGACGAGAGGCGCAGCAGACCCTCCTCGAGCTCAAACTTGATCAGATGAGTGTGCTCCTGGCTAAGGACGGCCACACGCTCGATCGCGCTCTTGAGGCGCGTCGTCTCGATCTGAAGCGTTTTGTCGTTGTTTTCAGGAAGCACGCGTTGATAGTCTGGAAACTTCTGCTCCTGCAAACTCGTGCTTATCTCCCGCTCACCCATCTGGGCGAAGAGTCCCCCATCAGAGTTCCAGAGAAAGACATCACCCTCATGATCTCCCGCGAGACGAAGCAGCTCAGAAGCTGCCTTACGCGGAACGACCATCGTCACGGCCTCTGTTTCCGAGCGATGCACAGCGCGCCTCGAGAGAGCCAGGCGATGCCCATCTGTTCCTACCATGGTCAACTTGTCGTCACCAAACGCAAACAAGGCACCACCGATGGAGTAACGCGGATCGTCGGAAGTGATTGCAAAGAGAACACGCTTGAGCATGTCGGCGAGAGGTGCCGCATCAATCTGAGCCACTGGTGTGCCATCCTTCTCTCGCAGCGAAGGGAAAAGGCTGGCTTCTTGGGTGGCAAGACGATAGCGAATACGCTCGCACTGTAGGTGCAACGATCCGTCATCGTGCTTAAAGCTGATATGTCCTGCCGGCAGTCGCCGGATGATGTCATGCAACCGCCGCGCATGAACGGTCGTGCCCCCAGCTTGTTCCACTGTTGCGGGAAGCGAGGAACGAAAACCGATCTCGAGATCCGTTGCCGTAATGCGTAAACGCCCATCTGCTTCTGCGACAAGCAAAACATTCGAAAGGATAGGCAGGGTCGCCTTGCGTTCGATAATTCCTTGAAGCAAGGAAAGCTCCCGAAGCAGGCTAGCTTGATCGACGGTGATTCTCATGAGTGTTTACCTCGTGGCTATCGTGCACGCGAAACGAAAACACAATTATCTTAAAGGAATGTCAATCTAGAAGCAGTAATAGGGCTGTGAATTGGGTTGATAAACCGGAAAAGCGCTGAGCTTGGGCATCTTACAACGTTGGCAAAGGGTGGATTGTATTGTGAGCATCTTGGTGGATAAGGTTTTGAAACACCGTACAGGGCTGACCATCCACCGCTGTCCACAGGGAATCCTCAAGTGGGGGTGTGGATGATGTGGCCGTGCCGCTTGTAAGAGCTGATAGTTCAACTAAGTTCCTCCTCAAGTTGGATCAACGTCCTGTGGAGGGTGGGATCGTTCTCACGTAAAGCGCTGATCTTCCTAACCGCGTGCATCACGGTTGTGTGGTGTTTGCCACCGAAGACCCGACCGATGGCAGGATAGCTCTCACCTGCCAGCTTCTTGGCCATGAACATGGCGACTTGGCGCGGAAATGCAATGCGTCGCGCGTTGGTTTTCGACTTAAGCTCAAGAATTCGCAAGTTGTAGTGCTTGGCGACCACGCGCACGATGGCTTCAATGCTGATGAGTTGTTCTTCAATGGGAGTTGCTACGCGAATGACCTGACGAGCCAGTTCGAGATTGGCGGGGCGGCGCTGAAGCGAGGCCGCCGCCATTAGGGTCGTCAAGGATCCCTCGAGTTCACGAATATTGCTCTGGATCTGACCGGCAAGAAAGAGACCCACCTCGGGCTCGAGATTCCAGCCTCTGGCTGCCGCCATCTTGTTGAGGATGGCGACCTTCGTCTCGAGATCGGGGGGTTGGATGTCGGCGATCAAGCCCCATTCAAAACGACTGCGTAGTCGCTCAGCCAGTGAGGGAATCGCACGTGGTGGCTTGTCAGAGGCCAGTACGATCTGGTGTCCCGCGTCGTACAGGGCGTTAAAGGTATGAAAGAACTCCTCCTGAGTACTCTCTTTACCAGCGATGAACTGGATGTCATCAACCAAAAGAACGTCGACGCTGCGATAACGTGCACGGAAGGAAGGAGTGTTCTCGAAGCGAATAGCCGAGATCAGTTCGTTGATGAACTCTTCGGAAGTTAGGTACTTTAGGCGGATGCTCGGGTTAGAGCGCAACCAGTAATTGCCGATAGCCTGCATTAAATGCGTCTTACCGAGACCAACACCCCCGTAAATAAACAAGGGATTATAGGTACCTCCGAGCTGGTTCGTCGTTGCCAGAGCGGCTGCGTGGGCAAACTGATTGCACGAGGAGACGACGAAGTTCTCGAAGGTGTAGCGCGGGTTGAGACGGGGGATCTCCGCGGGTGGAGAGCTTCCTGGTGCTTGAGAACTTGTTTTGTCTTGCGCGGGCTCCTTCTCATGAGGTGGAGTGATGAAGTGCACCTCGGTGGCGCCAACCCCTGCCTTCGGCATGGCGGCTCGGATCGCGCCGAGGTACTGGCTGCGCAGCCACTCGGCAAACATCTCGTTCGGCACGCCGACTCGAAGCGAAGAATCATCGAATGACAAGAGCTGAGTTGGACGGAACCATGTATCGAAGATGTCTGGGTTCATCTCGGGCTCGAGAATGGCCAGAACCCGGTCCCAGGGACCGGGGGTTCGCGACAGGTCGTGCGCTAGGTTTTCCACAGCCCTAACCTCTTTCAAGCACGGAGGATTACCCTATGCAAGGCGTCACGCCATGCACAACTTTTCCACAGCTGTGGAAGTGTGTCCTAATTGAGAAGTCCTTGTTTTTCTTGGACTTAGATCGAGAGTGCCGGATTGGAGGTCGTTGATCCCCCACGCCTTTCCCACTCATTGAAGGCCACGGTCGACGTCGACCCGTCCCGCGGTGACGGCCTGCTGCTTCACACCCCGCCTGGTGTGAAAAAGCCTGTTGAGGCTAGCACTCCGACGCGCCCCCTGACAAGGGTTTGAAAGGCCGCATTTCTATCTGGAAGAGAAGGCAAGCAGTTGTGGAAAAAATTCACGCGCTGCGCGGCCGTGACCAGATCTACGTGAAGCCCAAAGCTCATCTTGAGCACCTCACAGAAACACTCTGAATCCGTTCCCATCCTCTGTGCGACGGAGCGTCGGATGACTTGTCCCAACAGCGAGCGTCGTTTGACAGCTTCGCATCGCGCTCCTACGCTATCCCGGTTTTGAGCGACCTGCGGACGCAGTTGCTTCTCCGCCTGAACCTCTCGGGTCGAGGAGGAACGACGAGGGCAGGCCCGAGTTGACACCGGCCGGCGGCGCGAAGTCGTCTTGGCCGAGGTGTGAGGCGGTGTGCGATGAAGAGAACGTTCCAGCCCAACAATCGCAAAAGAAAGAAGACTCACGGTTTTCGCGTGCGGATGAGGTCGGTTGGTGGTCGCCGCGTACTCAAGCGCCGGCGCGCCAAAGGCCGCAAGCGCCTGGCCGTCTGACGTCGTCCCGTTCTGAGGGTTATCCCCCTGCCATCCGCCTGCGTAAGCGGCGCGAATATCAGGCAGCCTATCAGCGCGGAGTTCGCGTTCCGGGTTCGCACCTCGTCCTGTTTATTCTCGAGTCCGATCACGGCTTCGCGCGCCTTGGGATCACGGCGACGCGCAAGGTGGGTTGTGCTGTGCGGCGCAATCTCGTCCGGCGTCGGCTTCGTGAGATCTTCCGGCGGCATCGAGAGCAGATTCCTTCCTGGGACCTCGTCGTCAACGTCAGGGTAAAAGCCGTGAGCGCATCCTTCGTATCTCTTGAGACGGAGTTTCTGACTCAACTCACGCGAGGTCAGCGCCGCCTGCGTGGAAAGGGCGGTCAGCGATGAGCTTGTTCTCCCGCCCTATGTTGTGTCTGATTCGCTTCTACCAACGGAGAATTTCCCCCTTATTGGGTGCCCACTGCCGTTTCATGCCCTCCTGCTCTGAATACGCCGTTATGGCGATCGAGGAGTGGGGAGCGCTTCGCGGTGCGTTGCTTGCAGCTTGGCGCCTCCTACGATGTCACCCCTTGTCCCGGGGCGGGCTCGACCTGCCGCCTTCGAGGACTTCGACCGAGACCGGTGAGCCTACGCACCCGGTCGCACGATAGGCAGCCATGGATCGAGACAGTCTCGTCAGGACCTTCATAGCGGTGGCGATCTCCCTCGTCATTATGCTCGTGTGGCAGAGCTACTTCTCTGTCAAGCCTCCCGCAGCGCAACCTGCAGCCACTACGGTGAATCAGGCCGCCTCGACAGAGGAAAACTCGCCAGATCTCTCAGAGCCTGAGACTGCGTCGCCGACGCTTCCATTGGCGTCTCCTTTTCCTCCACCCAAGGTCGCTCTGAATAGTGCCGCAGCGGAGGTGTTGGGTGAGCGCATCGAGGGCGCTCCGGGGCAGGAGAACTTTGTCCTGCGCAGCGAGCAGCGAGAAATCGTTCTTTCTGCTCTGGGTGCTCGACTGATCAACTTCCGCCTTCTCGACCACGCTCAACAGCCCGGTCACGCTAACGCTCGACCGCTTGATCTCGTCTCGCCCGTCGTCCGCATGCTGCATCATGAACCTCTCTATATCACCACCGGTGATGCTGAGCTCGACGCGACAATCAACGGTGTCTGGTACGTTGCGGACGAAGATCCCCCGACGAGCGAGGAGCGCGCGCGCCTTGAGTTGCCCGAGGGTACGAAGCGCATTGCCTTCCACTGGGCCGACGGCCGGGGACTCGCCGTGCGCAAGGCGCTCTTTTTTCTTCCCAATGAAGAGCATCTCTTCAAAGTTGACTGGGAGCTGACCCGTGGTGGCGAGCCGCTCGGGGATGCGATGATCTCCTGGGGGCCGGGGATCTCGCGCAAGAGCGAGGGAAGCAATGGCAATCGCTACGCCTACTGGGGGCAAGTCGTCGCAGCGTTGCCGAGCGAGATGCCACGCTACAAGGGTAGCGACATCGCGGATTTCGTGACCTGGCCGAAGGGTCTCGGCCCTCGTTGGCTTGCGTTGGACAGCCAGTACTTCTCCGTGGCTTTGCTTCCTGTGATTTCTTCCAATCAGCCGGTCTCTGTTGTGCGAGCCTTCGACACGAGCAAGTTGGGCGAGGAGTTTGCAGAGCAAAAGTTGGCCATCGAGACTTCAGCGCGTTCGCTGACGATCTTCGGAGGTCCGAAGACTGATGAGTTGCTCAAGCACGTCGATTCGCTTCTCGGTGCCGATCTGCTCAAGCTCGTTGACTGGGGTTTCTTTGGTGTCGTAGCGCGGCCACTCTTCCTAGCGTTGAAATGGATTCACAACTATGTCCAGAACTGGGGTTGGGCGATTGTCATCATCACGATAGTGATTAAGTTGGTTTTCTTCCCGATCACCCAGAAGTCGATGGTTACAATGCGTAAGACCCAGCAAAGGATGAGCAAACTGCAGCCGAAGATCCGCTACATCAAGGAGAAATACCGCGAGAAGAAAGACATGGAGTCCCGCAAGGCCATGAACGAAGAGATGATGGCCCTTTACTCGCGGGAAGGCGTCAACCCGATGGGCGGGCTGAGTGGCTGCATGCCTATGCTGTTGCAGCTACCGATTCTTTGGGCGATGTATAAGGTGCTCTCGATCGCGACCTCGTTGCGCGGCGCTCCTTTCCTCGGTTGGATTCATGACCTCTCGGCGGCGGACCCATATTGGATTACTCCACTCGTCATGGGTGCCACGATGCTGATTCAGCAACTGATCTCTATGACGAAGACTGAGGATCCGCAACAGAAGAGCCAACAGCGCATGATGCTGATGATGCCGTTGATGTTTACCTATTTCTTCATCAACCTACCCGCGGGCCTCGTGCTTTATTGGCTGACGAATAACGTGTTGGGCATCGGCCAGCAGTTCCTTATCAATCGCAGCGCGGCACAGGCTGTTCCCGCAACAGCCGGCACGGCGGCGAAAAAGCGCTGAACTTCGGCGGTGATCTGTACGCCGCACCAGGATGAGGCCGGTCAGGAAAGGAAAAGCAGTGAGCGAAGAGCGCAAGAAATTTCAGGGCAGGGACGTGATGGAAGCCGTGTCCGCGGCACGAGAGCACTTCGGTGTGACTCGCAAGGACCTCGGTTACGAGGTGATCGAGATGCCGGGGGTAGGTAAGGTCGAAGATCCTAGCGGCGCCCTAGTGACTATCGAGGCCTGGAAAGAAGAGAATGCACACCCGCCGCGCGTTTTTCGTGATGACGAGCGAGGCTTTGGGCGCGGGCGCGATCGTGGTGGTCGTGGCCACGATCGCTCGCGTGGACGCGATCGTGACCGCGACCGCGGAGGCCGTGGTCGCGACAGGGAGCCGCGGCACGCTCATGACGAAGCGGAACAA
Source organism: uncultured Acidobacteriota bacterium (assembly GCA_964432135.1). Classification (GTDB taxonomy): domain Bacteria; phylum Acidobacteriota; class Polarisedimenticolia; order J045; family J045; genus JANTFM01. The sequence goes on along the minus strand of CAYSMT010000070.1, from coordinate 1,230 downwards.
AGCTTCATCATGCCGGCCCTCCTACCCCCCGCCGAGGTGAGTGAGGCGAGAGAGATCCTCGAGCACTTGGCGAAGAGCTTGCTCACTGGGTTGAACATCGGGCTCGAGATCGATGAGATTGTCGAGAACGAGATTGGTCTGCGCGTCAGGCTCCAAGGAGAGGACATTGGATTGTTGCTTGAATCGGGCGCGGAGGGGCTCGAGGCGTTGCAGTACCTCGCCAATCGCATCCTTCAGCGTGATGGCCGCGTCAAAACCCGCGTGTCTTTTGACGCCGGGGATCATCGCGCGCGGCAAGAGGCGCGACTGATAGAAAGCGCGCGTTGCTTTGCCGATGAGGTCCTGGCGACGGGCGAGACACGCAAGATGCCGCCCATGGGGCCCTATGAGCGTCGCCTCGTGCACATGACCCTCGACGAGCTCGAGGGCATCCGGACGTATTCCTCCGGTAGCGGCTTCCAGCGTCGGTTGCACATCGCTCCGGAGAAGAAAGCAGGCGATGTGCCTACCACGCAGGAAAGCGCCGACCAGAAGCCCGAAACGAACGTCACGGAGTAGACGATGTCTATGGTCGAGCTGCTCGATAGAGAACGCAGTATCGTTGTCGTGATCGACCTGCAGGGCAAGCTGATGGAAATGATCGAGCGTCCAGCGTTGGTCATCGCCGCCACCGAACGCCTCTTGGCGCTCGCAGGGATCTTCGAGGTGCCTGTCCTGCTCACCGAGCAGTACCCCCAAGGGCTCGGCCCGACCCATCCGAAGATCCGCGCGGCCTACGACGCCCTGCATACACCTAAGAAGTTTCTCGAAAAAAACAGTTTCGGTTGCTGCGGTGATCCCGGATTTGGCGAGGCGATCGAACGCTTACTCCCGGGTGTTTCACCCGCGCGCCGGCAGATCGTCATTGCGGGTATCGAGGCCCACATCTGCGTCATGCAGACCGTCGTTGAACTCCAACGCCAGGGCAGCCAGTGCCAGTTGTGCTGGGAGTGCATCAGCTCTCGCGGTGAGGAATATGGCCGGCACGCACTCGATCGTATGCAACAGGCCGGTGCGCAATTGAGCAATCATGAATCCGTCGGCTTTGAATGGGCGCGCGACACGCGTCATCCTGGTTTTCACGCGATGAATCGCATGTTCCGCAAGGGGCAGCTCAGCTAGCTTGCTTCAGGCATAGTGAACCGCCCCGGGTTTCCCGGAGACCCTATTGTTTGAGAGGATGGGGTCATG
>CAYSMT010000069.1:0-9530 GCA_964432135.1 uncultured Acidobacteriota bacterium | reverse complement strand
CTGCGCTCGGGCTCGAACACCTTCCAGCCGTCGGTCTTGCCAAGCGCGAAGAGGAGATCTTTCTCGAGCGCGACGCTGAAGCGCTTCTGCTCGACCGGCACAGCCCCGCGTTACAACTCATGCAGCAGGTGCGTGATGAAGCTCACCGTTTTGCGCTACGCCATCATCGTAAGGCGCGCGAGCGGTCGAGCTTGCAGAGCGAGCTGTTGGCGATCGAGGGTATCGGGCCGACGACCGCCCGACGCTTGCTTGAGCAGTTCGGCTCGGTGCGCGGCGTGCGGGAAGCCAGCGAGACCGTTCTCGCCGCGGCCGTTGGCTCAGCCAAGGCGCGCAAGCTACGCACCTTCTTCGATAGCTAAGCGTTTATTTTTGTGAGGACCCCGAAGCCCAAAGAGTCTGCGGCAAAGCATCGATGAGCTTCCAAAAACGCGCGGAACGGGTGAAGTGAAGGTCGAAGACCGGCGCCGCGTTACAGAGCTTGACAACAAGCTCTGTAAGTCCGACGTGGGACAGCCCGAGTTCGTGCACAAAGGGCACGCTCGCCGATATCGTCGCCACGGCACGCGCCAGCTCGAGGCGCTCGAGGAAGTCCGTGCTGTCTTGGCGCAACCGGAAAGCGCCGCGAATCGGGAAGCTGCCGCGAAGGCGCTTCTCCGGCGGGTACACCATGAAGAAGGGCACAGCTCGGGCACAGGGCGTTGCCCTGCTCAGATCGACGAGAACCATATCATCGGAGAGAGCCGGCCGCGGCAGTGAAAACGCTGTTGCCGTGCTCTTACCAGCACCGGACGGACCGAAGAAGAAATGGCAGGCACCTTTTTCTAGCACGGCGGCTGTGTGGAGGAGGAAGCTCTCGCTCTCAAGCGAGAGGAGCTGCAAGGTCACGCGCAAGAAATTCTCTAGCGACATCGCGAAACGATCCCAGACCCGCGAGCTGAGTACGAGCTCGCCTTCGCCGCGCCGAAGGTCGATCCAGCCCTCCTGCCAGTGCGAACGAATCTGGTAGCTCCCCGGGCCGAGCCGTTCGAGATCGAGCACCGTGATTCCACCGGGTGGGGGAAGGGGGATCAACGTGTTGGCGGGGATCTCCTTGCAGGTGATCGTAAGACTCGGACGCTGCGTCGCGGAGACCGCTTCGGCGAAAGGGGCATAGCGCTCCTCGACGAAAGGTTCCCATAGCGTGGGCAGATCGAGAAGGCGCACACGGTTCCGCCCCAGAGTTAAATCGAAGGACACGCGGCCTTCGGGCACACTCAGGCGGTGGTCACGCTTGGGGCGCGGCAGCTCGGGCGGATCCGGCGTGGGCATCGGAAAGTCTCCGTTGAGCAAGGGCGCCGTGGTTTTACCACAGACGGCAGGAGGGCACCCGTGGCGGCTGTGGATCATAAGCTTCGACCTCGACGGGAAGATAGTGCAGCGCTCCCTCGCGGCAGTCGTCTTGCAGGCTAATCCAAGCGATCTCAGGGGCATCGGCAGCCGTTCCGAAATCCTGACCCCAACGCAGGCCGAGCGCCTCCATCGTGGCCCGTGAGAGGTCGATGACGACGCCGGCACGCCGGGGACGTGGCCCGGGGCCGTAGTCATTAACTCGTGCGACGACCTGATGCCCCGTCGCCTCACCCGCGGCATCGAGACGACGAATGAGAACCCAGCCCGTGCGCGCCTGAGGGACGCCGCGTGGCATCGCCGCGCTGCGTCGCTGGTCGCGGAAAACTGTGGGAACGGGGCGCGCGCCGGTCACGGAGCGCAATCGCCCGGTCGCGATGAGGCTGTGCCGGCCGAGGCGCCCAAGACGCATCAGGTTTCGATAGGAGGATGTGCCATGGCGCACCGCGGCCCAGCGTCCCTCAACCAAGCGCTCATAGCTGTTTCCCGCATCGGACTCGAGATAAAAGGTGGCGCGGCCGCGCTTGGAAGCGAAAGGGAAGGACATTTCCGGTCGAATTCGAATCCTTCGCAACGAGAAATGACTAAGATGGGCGAGACGGAAGCGGCCGTCCGCTGCGGGGGTCTGAACGGGCTCCGGCCGCCAGCGTCCGGTGGGCAGGTCGTAGGTGACGATCTCTGTCTCGGAGGCATCGAAGCCCTGTGGTAATGCCATCGCCAACCTCGCTGGACGATCGAGTTCGAGGCCGTTTGGCCGGAGATCGTAGGCGAAGAGAACGCCACCAACACCGTCCGAAGCTGCGAAACGCACGAGAGCCACCTCGGTATCGCTTGGCAGGGCACGCGCCGGCACATCGAGGCGGACGGCTCCGCCCGTACTGACGAGCTGCCCGCCCGCGTCCGCCTTGATCCGTCTTGTAACGCGATCAATCTCTTCGAAGCGATCCAGGCTTGGTTCCTCAGCGCCAGGATGCGGTAGCGGTTGTGGCGTCGGGGCAGAAGCGTGCGGCCGGCGCGGGCGCATGAGAGTCGCGAGAAACACGCGCTGGACGAGGAGGACACCGGCCGCGATCAAGGCCAGGGCAATGAGCGCGGCCCAGATTGCCTGGCGTCTGTTTTTGGAAGGCTGGCTCACGATGTCAAATGTAGGAAGCGCAGGGAAGAATGACACGCGCGAAGAACCTCTCCTCTCGTCAGCGCGGAAGTGGCGGGAAGGCGCCATAAGAGCCAAGATCCCTTCGGGCGGCTACGGTGCTCCGGGTGGACGGCATGGATCTGGCGGCATATCTCAAAGACCGACGACGACGCGTCGAAGCGGCGCTCGAGAATGCTCTACCACAACGCCGGCCGGATCCAACGCGTCTTGTCGAAGCGATGCGCTACACGCTGCTGCTGCCCGGAAAACGTTTGCGAGGCATCGTCTGCCTGTGTGTTGCGGAGATTTTTGAAGGCCAGGAGCGGGACGTCCTCCCGTTTGCCGTCGCCACGGAGATGGTTCATGCCGCCTCTCTCGTGCTCGATGACCTCCCCTCCTTCGACAACGCGCGTCGCCGGCGTGGGTCGGCAACGAATCATCTCGTCTTTGGCGAGTCAACCGCAATGCTTGCCAGCGTGGGGTTGCTCAACCGTGCCTTCGCTCACCTCGCGAAAACCTCACGTAGCCGTTGGATCGGCCCAGACGATGGCATAGGTGCGATCCGTGCGCTCAGCGACGCTATCGGCGACGAAGGCATGCTCGCGGGTGAGGCCTTGGATCTCGCTGCGCGCGGTACACGACCTGAGCTTGCTGAGCTCGAGCGGATTCACGCCATGAAAACAGGCAGCTTATTCATCTCCTGCACCGTCGAAGCTGGGCGTCTTGCGGGAGCGAACCGCGACGAACTTGCCGCGCTGCGAGCCTATGCCAAAAATCTTGGGCTCGCCTTCCAGATCACCGACGACCTGCTCGATGCCGTTGGGGATCCGCAGGCTATGGGAAAGGACACAGGGCAGGACGACGCTGGCGCCAATTTCGTGACCCACGCGGGCGTCGAAGGTGCCCAGCGACTCGCCGGTGAGCTTGTGGAAACAGCTATCGCCAGCCTCTCCGGTCTTGGTGCTCGCGCGAGGCGCCTCGCAGACATCGCGGGCTACGTCGGCAGGAGAGACCGTTGAGCGACACAGCACGGGATTGCGAGCGGTACGAGGCCGTAAGGGCCGCGCTTCAGGCAAAAGGCTATCTCAAGCTGCCACTAGAACGCGTCTTCGCCGGGGGGCGCCATGCACGCGGTCCTTTCCAGAACGCGCTCCTCGTCGGTGCCCTGGCGGGTCCACCTCTCGGCCTCCTGCTCGCCGGTCTTCTCGTCTTCGATGCGCAGGGCAGCATCCCAATCTGGCCCGACGGCATCCTCTACACCCTACTCTTCGCCCCGGTGCTTGGCCTCGTCGTCGCACTCGCCGAAGGGCTGATCGCAACTTTTATCGCGCTACGCAGCCGTAGCGGAGCGGAGATCTCGCCCCGCCGAGCCTCGTTGTTGTCCGGGCTTGGCGTCGCCGCAGCACTGGCGGTTTACCTCGGCGGCTGGTGGGCCGGCAGCGGAGGAGACCTCGCGCTACGTGAGCTGGCGATGCTGCTTCTCCTCGCGCTCGGTGCAGGGCTTTCCGGCCGGATCGTCTCAGCCGCTGTCCTCGTTCAAGCGGCCCTCAACGCGGGTCGGGCCCCGCGCCTGGCCCGGCCACGTATCGCGCTATGGATCACGGCCTTCGCCGTCACCGGCGCTCTCGCCGCCGCAGCCGGAGTTCGCGTCGGTCTCTCGGAACGAAGCGAAGGCATGGCCGTCCGTCTCGCCCCCACCGCGCCGGCGCGGGCCGTGCTCGTTGGCTGGGACGGTCTGGGGGAGGATCTGCTGGGCGGTCTGCTTCGCCGGGGCCACATGCCCTGGACCCGCCGCATTTGGAAGTCTGGACGACGGGCCCGCCTGCTTCGAAGCGCCTCCCGCGATCCCGTGGCTATCTGGACGACGGTCGCCACGGGTTGCTCGGTGAGGCGTCATGGCCTCGACGGAGCCGGGCTACTCGGCCTGCGGGGCGCCCGGGCGCCCGCACCTCGTGGGGGGCTCGCTGCGGGGCCGCTCGAACTTCTGACCCGCTTGCTCCCCACCCGGGCTCGTGTTGTCCGCTCGACGATGCGGCGCGTTCCTGCGGTCTGGGAGATCACGGCCGAAGCGTGCAAAACAGCCGTCATAGGCTGGTGGGCCACATGGCCCGCGGCGCGCCCTGGTCGTCGCGGAGGTTATGTCGTTAGCGACGGCGCGCTGGTCGCAGCCCGCGCCGGTCGTGGTATGGAGGAGGCCGTCTTTCCCCCGGGCTGGGGCCAAGCGCGAGCTAGCCAATGGCTGTTTCGCGCACGGGAACGAGCCCTATCTCTTGTTGACGATGCAGCGAGTCTTGAGGCGTCGAAGGAGATGCATGTCGCCACCCGCGAGGCCCTGCTCGTGGACCTGTTTCACCTCGCTGCGCTCGAGGACGCCCTCGCTGACCCCGAGCTGCGGACGGTCTTCGTCTACCTGCCCGGCGTGGACATCCTCCGCGAGCGCGGCCGTACCCTCGGCGCAGATCCCTTCGCGCTGCTCGAGACCATCGAGCAACACGCGGACGCGATCGATGGACGTCTCGCCGAGATCCTCGCCGCGAGCCGAACACCTCAAGAAGAGCTCGGCCTCACGGCTCTGCTCTTTCTTCCCGGGCGGGTCGGCGACGCAGAGAGCGGGGCTTTTGCTCTCTCCCGTTCTTCGTGCACCAAGAGAGCTGGCGAAGAGACGATGCCATTGCGCGCACCGGAGGCTGAAGGGGCGAAGCGGCTCAGCGCGGATTCGATTGCCCCTACTTTCCTGGCCAATGCTGGTTTTCCCGTCGATAGCCGCATGGAGGGCCACGTCGCGCCCCTTTTGTGGTTGGGAGAGGGCTCGCCCGGCGAACCTGTCCTGACCAACGCGCATAGGGCGCGCAGCCCACAGGAACGGCTCGCGTTGGAAGGCGAGGTGCTCGAAAGACTTCGTAGCCTCGGCTACGTGGAGTGATCCCAACGAATATCTCTGTACGGGCCCTGGAGGGGGCTACTCAGGCATAATCTGGCGCACAGTGCCCCACGAGCAGCGGCTTGTTGCTAATACTGGAACTGCGGGTACATTTTCAGGAAGGAAGGACTGAAATGAAGGTCGGTCACAACGCAGAAGCGTCGGCACGCATCTATCGCCGGCATGCCAGCATCAGCTTCACCCGGCTCGCCGGGCAAGGTCTGCTCGTCATTCCCGAAGGCGCGCAGCAAGTCGTCTTGAACGAGCAGGGCTTACGTGTGCTCGAGTTGCTCGATGGCCAACGCCGCGTCGATGAGCTCGCCCGTCTGCTCGCCGATGAGTACGATGCCGAGCCGGCGGAGGTCATCCAGGACGTACTCGATCTGCTCGAAGATCTCCGCTCTCGCGGCGCTGTCCTTGGACCCCAGGATTGAGTCGCTCACACTCAGGAAAGGCGATACAACGGTGAGCACGCCTCTGTCGGAAATGATCAACTCGGCCTATACCGAGACGCGCCCCATCTCAGCGCAGCTCGAGCTGACCTACCGCTGCAACCTGCTGTGCTCGTTCTGCTACAACGCTCCCAAGAAACGGCCTCAACTCGACAGTGAGCAGTGGAGCGAGGCCATCGACAAGTTGCGGGCTGCGGGGACCTTCAACGTCACGCTGACGGGAGGCGAGCCCTTCCGGCACCCGGACTTCTTCGAGATCGCCGGCGCCGTACGAGCCCGGGGATTGGTCCTGAAGACCTATACTAACGGCGTAGATCTTGCGAAAGCCGCGACAGCGGAGCGCTACGCAGCTCTGGCTCCCTTCGATACAGAAATTAGCGTCCACGGGCCCACGGCACAGATCCACGATCGCCTGACCGGGGTCGCCGGTTCCTTCGACAAACTGCTCACCGCACTCGGTCACCTCCAGCGCCTCGGGGTCAAGGTTTCTTTGAAAACACCTATCACGCGACTGAACCAAGCCGTGTTGCCGCAGATCGAGGCCCTCGCGGCGCGCTTCGACGACACGGTGACCTTTGATACGAACATCGTCCCTACTGACGATGGCTTCAAAGGCACGCTCGATCTCGCTCCCGAGCGCTCCTTTCTCGTCGACTTTTTCGTCGACCAGGTCCGAAGGGGCAAGCGGGGCCTTGACCCCCGACCGGTCGAGAAGATGAAGCAAGTGTGTGGCGTCGGGAGGACCGCGATCACGATCGATCCCTACGGCGATATTTTTCCCTGCGTCGCTTGGCGACGCCCCGTGGCTAATATCATGGAGATCGACAATTTACTGACTCTGTGGCAGGGAGCGCCCGGCAGCAACGAGACCTTGGACTACGTCCGTGGAGTAGCTGACGCGGCGGCGCAACGCACCCTTGTCGGCGATCCTGCGGGAGCTTTCGCTTCGTTTTGCCCCGCGAGTGCCGAGAAAGAGACCGGCGATCCCTTCACGTTCTACTCCGCGGCGCGGATTTCGGGCCAAACCAAGCTCGAGGCCTTCCGCCGTCTGCAACGCGAGTCGAAGCCCGGGGCGCGTGCACGAGACGACAACAAATAGCAAGAAGAGCTTGCGCCTTTTCCCGGGACAGCGTAAATGCATGGGGACCTCAACCCGCACCGGGTCCGATTCCGGACGGGCCCGGAAAAGTGAAGGAAAGCCCATGGCGCCCGGGGAAGCCCGGGTCACACCTCGACGAGGGAGGAAGTTTCGATGAAGAAGGCTTATGAAAAGCCGCGCGTTATCTACGCGGAGAAGGTCGAAGCTCGTGCGGTCGGCTGTGCTCGGACGGATGCGGCAAGCTGCTCTGAGGGACCCATCCAGTCCTAGATCATCGCGCGCGTAGGGCCGGTGCGAGCGTGTTATCTCCCCGGACCCGAGCGAGTTTCTTTCGCGTGCACGCAAAAGAAGCAAAAACACGGCACGGGCGGCTCTTTGAGTCGCCCGTGCTCTTTTCATGTGTTTCGTTATCTTCCGTACGGCCTCGCCCAAGCACATCCGCTCAACCTTCTTCGCTGCATAGATGCCGCGAACCCGGCGTTTTCGCCTTTTCAGCAGCCCAGAAAGCAGTATCTTTGACAGCGCGTGGGGATGTCGAAACCGTTAGGACTGGGCGCGTAAGACCGTGAGGATTCCAAGAATGGTGAGAGTCCCCCTGCGCAGGAGTCGGCTGCGGCTCATGTGCGCTCTTTTGTTGTTCGTCTCGGTCGCTCCCGCGCTAGCTGCGGAAAGCCTTCAGGTTCAGTTCCTTCCCTCTACCGACGGCCAGGAGGACCTGCTCATCATCGACCTGCCCTCTCTGCGTTGGCAGAAGGTGCCGGGCGGCGTGACCCCAGTGATGGAGGGTTTCGGCCGGATGAACCTCGTCGGCGCACCGGATCTCCCCCTGCGCCTCGAGCGTGTCGCCCTTGCCGAGGCCGGAGAGATTGAGATCCTCGACGTCTCCGTTTCCTGGCGCGAGGGCCGTCTGCCCGGAACAGTCACCGCCTATCCCGCGAGCGATCCGGAGCGGCCAGATCTCGCCTCGCGCTTCCTCGACGAGGAGGGCTACTGGCCTCGCGAAGCGATTTCGCTGCGAAGCGATCATGACGCCTACCGCACGTTGAACTTCGCGACCATCGAGCTGCGCCCCGTCCAGGTCAACCTATCCACCAGCCGATTTCGTGTCGCGAAACGAATTGAAATTCATCTCAGAAGGCCCGGCGGCGGCGCGGTTCGTAGCAAGGCCCTGCGTGTGAAGAACGCCCTTGAAACGCGTCTCGAAGAAGGTGTGGCCCACGGTGTTCAGACGATCGTCCGCTCGTGGCAGCCTCAGCTCAAAGAGGCCACGCAGACCGAGGCGACCCCTCCGACCTATCCGGCTTGGCAGTTCGAACTTGCCAAGAACGGGCTCTACCGCATCAGCTACAGCTGGGCTCAGACCCACAATGCAGCACTGCTCTCCTTCCTCACCTCCCACGATCCGCGCCAATTGCGCCTCGTCGTGCAGGGGGTCGCCATTCCCATCCTCGTCGATGGAGAGCAGGACGGCAGCTTCGACGGACCAGGTGCGGGCCGGCCCGAGGGAGATGCCATCATCTTCTACGGTCAATCGATCGATCAAGACATCATGACCACCGATGTCTGGCAGTCAGGCGACTTCACAGATACGAATGTCTACCGTCTTGACATCCAGACCGCCCCCCTCCGGGTGAGCGAGCGGCCGGGTGCCCCGACGGGTACCTTCGCGGTCCCGCCCTCCTTTTCCTATTCCGCTTTGGAAGACCCGCCGCTGCGTTTTCAGGGCTTCGTTCCCGGTGACGGTGTCGACCATTGGTACTACTACCCCTGGCTGAACACGGGCGCAGGAGTCGATCGCGTCGATCTCTTCCTGAAAACACCGGATTACGCGGGTGGCGAGGTCTCGCTGCGCGCGCGCCTGATGGGCTTTAAGTACAAGAACAATCTTCATCGTACCGAGATCCGTGTCGACGACACCCTCGTCGACGGTTGCGGAGACGGTGACAACGGTTGCGTCGATTGGGACGGATATATCGAGTTCACCCATGGCGACGATCAAGGTCCGGTCACCTTCACAAAAACCCTTGCAACCTCGACCAAGGTCAGCGTTCTGACACCTCTTGGCCGAACCGGAGCGACGCGTGACCTCGTCGCGGTGAACTGGATCGAGCTCACATACGATCGCGCCTATCGAGCGCTGAGCAACCAGTTACTGTTTTCCGCAGAAAATGCAGCCCGCGAGCTGCATGTCGGCGCTTTCAGCGAGGCTCCCATCGTGTGGGAGCTCAGCGAAGAGACCACCTCTGAAGCGGGAATGAAGATCAGCCTTCCGCGCCAGATCAGCCTGGCCACCTTCGTCTCGGGTGAGCTGCGTTTTCAGATAGAAAACGATGCGGTGCTGCCAGCGACCAGACACTTCGCCGCAGCCACGAAGGGCGGGATGCTCACACCGAGTCTCGTCCGAGAGGACCGGCCGCCTTCTGCCGTGGATCCATCGCTCGGCTCGAGCCTCAAAGGTACAGGGATCGGTGCAGACTGGCTCGTGATCGGTCATCGATCCTTGCTCTTCGACAATGGAGCGACGAGCCTTGGCCCGGA
>CAYSMT010000068.1:0-9539 GCA_964432135.1 uncultured Acidobacteriota bacterium | reverse complement strand
CGACCGATTCTTCGGCATACAACAGCCCCGCTTGCCGCTCGAGACGGAGTCCCAAGCCTTCATTGAGCTCGCACCGCGGCCGCCCTTGCGTCTTTCATTGAGCCGCTGGCGTCGGGAGCCCCTGACGGCGCAGGTGAAGCCTGGCGACGAGGTCGTGGCCGGCCAGTGTCTCGCGAGTGCCGCTGATGGCTCCCTGCTTGCGAGCCCTGTCGGCGGGACCGTGAAAGCGGTCAGTGAGATTCCCGACCTGCGTGGTGGCCGACGTAGTGCGGCGGTGTTTCTCCAGCCTGGTGACACATCCGTCACGAGCGTCGCTTTCGAGAGCCTTGATCCGGAAGAGGCCGACCCGCAGGTCCTGATCGCCCGCATTCGCGAGGCGGGAGTTCAGGCGAGCTTCCCAGCACCGATCCCTCTGATGCGCGTCCTGCGTCCGGGCGAGACTTCGCTCTCGACGCTGATCGTACTCGCTGCTGATCGGGAGCCGAGGCTCAGCGCGACGCTGCAGCTCTTGCAGGAGCGAAGGGAAGACGCGGCACGAGGCACGCGATTGCTCGGTCGAATCTCCGGCGCACAGCGTCTCGTCCTCGCCGTCATTGAGCCGATCGCCGAGGTGGCGATGCAGGCTTGTACCCCTCTGGGCGTGGAGGTGTTGCCTCTCCCGGCTATCTATCCCGAGACCCTCGAGCCCCTGGTTGTTGCGAGGGCGGGTGCGCCTGCGGATCCGAGCTGTGCGGTGGTCAGTCTCGAGAGCGCCTTGGCGGCTCTTGACGCCGTTTGCGAGGGCAGGGTGCCCGACAGCAAGCTGCTTACGCTGATCGGGCCCGACGCCGAAGCGGTTGGTAACTTTCGCGTTCCTCTTGGTACTCAGGTCGACGCGTTGCTCCGTGTGGCCAAGATTGAGCTCTCTGAACGGGACAAGGTCGTCGCTGGGGGGCCCATGCTCGGCTTCGCGCAATACTCGCTCGAGAGTACGATTGATGTGGGTGTTGATGCGCTGACCGTTGTCAAGGCCGGTGCGACATCGGAATGGAGCAGCGAGCCCTGCGTGAACTGTGGTCGTTGCATCGATGTTTGTCCCGTTCACTTACAAATTCAGCTCATCGGCCGCTACGCCGAGTTTGAGCTGCATGAGCGCACGGTGGAGCTCGAGATCGACGAGTGCATTGAATGTGGCCTTTGTGCGGCTGTCTGTACCGCACGCCGCCCGCTCGTCCAACTCGTCCAACTGGCTAAACGGGAGCTGGAGGAGTCGGCATGAGCGGCGAGCATGTGTGCTTGACGGTTGGGTCCGCCCCTCATTGGAGGAGTCGCAGCAGCATCACGCGTATGAACTTCACCTTCGTCGCAGCGCTCTTGCCAACGGCCATCGCCGGGGCTGTAGCCCATGCCTTTGGCCCTCGCAATGTCGAGGTTAACGCGGCGCTTGGCGGAATCAAGCCATTGGTCGAGACCTTGCTGAAGGAGATGGGAGTTCACGCCGGCGTGCTCTGGTTGTTCGGTATCCTTGGCACGGTGGTCCTTGGCATGGGGGTCGGCCTGCTGGCGGAGTACGGTTGTCAGGTCGTGATGCGCCAGCCCTATCACGCAACGAACGGTCATGGCGCGTTGATGGGGCTGCTCGTCACTTTGCTTTGCCCACCCGAAGTCTCGGCCTGGATTCTTGCTTTCGGCGTGTTCCTGACCGTTTTTGTGGGCAAGCAAATCTACGGCGGTATTGGCGCCTACCCGATGCATCCAGCGATGATTGGCTGGTTGATCCTGTTGCTCTCCTGGCCCCACGAGCTTTTCCCACTTGGTGCGTCGAGCATCGGTGCGGCCAACCCCATCGTTGTGTTCTTTACGGTTCTTGGTGGTATCGCGCTCTGTCTAAGTGGTTATATCCGCTGGCAGATTCCGCTTGGTGTGCTTGCAGGCGTTGCGCTGAGTTCCGTATTGTTTTCCGGTCCTCTCGCGGGAAGTTTCTTCGAGCAGTTTACGAGCGGGCACGTCGTGCTCGCCGCGTTCTTCATCGCGACAGATAGCACGGTTTCGCCGGCGAATCGTCTCGCTTCCTGGTTATACGGTGGGCTCGTCGGTTTTCTGATTATCCTGATTCGTGCCTACGGAGCGTGGCCGGATGCCGTGCCGTTCGCGATCTTGCTCTCGAATGTCGCAAACCCCCTTTTGGATCGAATACGACCCTGCGTGCGAAGGGTGGTGGCCTGAGATGAAGACATCGATCCAGATGGTCCTCGTGCTCACCGCGATCTCGCTCATTAGTGGACTCGTGCTAGGTGGGCTCAACGAGCTGACCTACGAGCGTGCGCAGAACAACATCCTCAAGTTCAAGAAGATTCCTGCAGTGGCCGACATCTATGAGGTTGTTGCGGGCAAGCTGCCTCCCTCAGAGCGTGACGCCATCGAAGAAGGTCTGCTTGCGGAGAAGCGCTTTCTCGACATTGGCGAGCAGGATCCTTACCTCTTCTTCATTATCCGCAAAGATAGCAAGCCCTACGCTGTGGCTCTCGAGGACTTCGGCCAAGGCTTCGGCGGTGATCTTGGCGTGATGGTCGGTCTTCGCCTCGATACCGGAGACCTAGTCGGCATAGGTATCACGACGATGGCTGAGACGCCTGGTGTCGGTTCTCGCGTTCGCGAACCGGCCTTCCTCGAGCAGTTCCACGGGATGAGTGGGGACGCCGTTTTCAAGGTCAAGAAGGACGGTGGTGTCATCGACGCCGTGACTGGAGCGACGATCTCGAGTCGCGCCGTGGCCCAAGCCATTAGCTCGGCCCATGATTTCTATGCCGAACACCGAGAAGCCATCACCAAGGCTCTCGAGGTGATCCCGAGAGAGACGCCATGACGACGCTGACGAGGGAGTTCACCAAGGGTTTATGGGACGAGATCCCACTCTTCCGTGTCGTTCTCGGTTTGTGCCCTTCACTTGCTGTGACGACGAGTCTCGAGAATGGTCTCGGCATGGGCCTGGCGGCGACCTTCGTGCTCGTGTGCTCAAACGGACTGATCTCTGCGATGCGCAAGATCATTCCCGACGAAGTGCGCGTCGCCTGCTACATTGTGATCATCGCGGCTTTTGTCGTCTGCGTTGAGATGATTACCAAGGCTTACTTCTTCACTCTTTCTGAGAGTCTCGGGATCTTCATTCCCCTCATCGTGGTCAACTGCATCATTCTCGGTCGCGCGGAAGCCTTCGCCCGCAAGAATGGCGTGCTCGCCTCACTTGCCGACGGCCTGGGCATGGGCCTCGGCTTCACGATTGCGCTGTCGATCGTCGGCGCCATCCGTGAGTTCTTTGGTGCCGGCACGTTGGGTCTGCTTTTTGGTGAGCGAGTGCTCTTTCCACAGCCCTTCAGCTTCCTCCAGCAGGCACCTGGCGCCTTCTTGACGCTCGGTTTGCTGCTTGGGCTGATGAATCTCGCTGGTAAGCTCGGTAAGTAGGTCGGGAGGAGACCATGGAAAGCTATTTCGCCCTGATTATCGGCGCGATTTTCATCAACAATATTCTGCTGGCCAAGTTCCTTGGGAACTGCCCTTTCCTCGGTGTGTCGAAGAAGATGGACACCGCGATCGGCATGGCGGCTGCCGTCATCTTCGTTCTGACCCTTGCGGGAGCGATCACTTGGCTGGTTGATCGTTACGTGCTCGTACCTTTCAATATCGGCTACATCCAGACGCTGGCCTTTATCCTGGTCATCGCAACCTTGGTGCAGTTCGTTGAACTATTTCTTCGTAAGTCCGTTCCGGCTCTTTACAAGGCGCTGGGAATCTTCCTCCCGCTGATCACGACGAACTGCGCCGTACTTGGTACGGCGATCATCAACATTCAGGAGAAGCTCGATCTACTCGAGACGATTATCTTCTCCGCAGCCTCGGCCGCCGGCTTCGGCTTGGCGCTGGTCCTTTTCGCAGGTATCCGCGAACGTTTCGAGATCTCCCGGATTCCCAAAGCTCTCGAGGGTACGGGGATCGGGCTCATTACGGCGGGCATGCTTGCCCTCTCCTTCTTCGCATTCAAAGGGATGATCTGATGTTCATGCCGGCAGCGGTCATGTTGAGCATCGGTTTCGGCGCGGCGCTGATTCTGGCGATTGCGGCCAAGGTCTTTTACGTCGAGGTCGATCCGCGGATCGTGCAGGTCGAAGATGTTCTTCCTGGAGCGAATTGCGGCGGCTGCGGTTATGCCGGTTGCTCCGCCTGTGCAGAAGGCATGGTTGCCGGGGCTGCCCCGGTGAGCGCTTGTGTCGCGGGAGGCCCCGAGACGGCGCAGAGTGTCGCCCGCATCCTTGGTGGTGAGATTGCTTTCGTCGAGCCCAAGATCGCTGACCACTACTGCACAGGAGGTGATCGCGCTGAACACAAGTACCACTACGAGGGCCTGCTCGACTGCCGGGCCATGGCTGAACTCTACGGTGGCGATCTGCTTTGCGCCTACGGTTGTCTGGGGCTTGGGACCTGTGTATCAAACTGTAACTTCGATGCGCTCAAGATGGGAGTTGAAGGCTATCCAGTCGTCAACCCTGACATGTGCGTCGGATGCGGATCCTGTGAGCGTGTGTGCCCCAACGGTGTCATCGAGCTCTACTCGTTGTCGGATCGCTTGTTGCATTTTAACCACGACGACGAGTGCATTGCGCCGTGCAAGCAGCTCTGTCCCGCACAGATCAATATCCCGGCCTACATCGACATGGCTTCTCAGGGCAAGCTTGAGGAGGCGATCAATATCATCAAGGAGCGCAACCCGCTGCCGTTGATCTGCGGCCGGGTTTGCCCCGCTCCTTGTGAGGACGGTTGTCGTCGTGCCGCGATCGACGATGAACCGGTTCATCACAATTACATCAAACGTTTTGTCGCGGATTGGGAGATGCATCTTCCAGATCGAAAACCTGCCTCGGTGCTTCCCGACACCGGCAAGAAAATTGCCATCGTTGGGGGTGGACCGTGCGGCCTCTCGGCAGCCTACTACCTGCGTCGTCTGGGGCACTCGCCGAAAATCTTCGACGCTAAACCCGAGCTGGGTGGGATGCTGCGCTACGGCATTCCCGAGTACCGCTTGCCGAAGAAAGTGCTCGACTTTGAGATTCAGGAGATTATCGACCTCGGTGTTGAACAGGCCTGCGGAGTTCGCCTTGGCCATGAGATCACCGTGCCCCAGCTTGAAGGGCAGTTCGACGCGATCCTTCTGGCGATGGGAGCTTGGGACAACTCAGCACTACGCTGCGAGGGGGAAGATCTCGACGGTGTGTGGAAGGGAACAGAGTTCCTCCAAAAACGTGAGCTCGGCGTTAATGTTGATTTGAGTGGTCAGCGTGTCGTCGTCGTAGGCGGCGGAAACACCGCGATGGATGCCTGTCGTTCTTCGCTGCGAATGGGGGCTAAAGAAGTCATCCTGCTCTATCGTCGCACGCGCAACGAGATGCCGGCGAATCGCGTCGAGATCGATGCCGCCGAGGAGGAAGGTGTTCAGTATCATTTGCTGGCTGCTCCGACACGTTTGATCGGTGACGAGGAGGGCAAGCTTCGCCAGATCGAGTACATCAAGATGGAGCTCGGCGAGCCGGATGCCTCAGGTCGCCGGCGGCCCGTTCCCATTGAGGGCTCGGAAACCATGATGGACGTCGACGTCGTCATCGCGGCCATCGGGCAGAAGCCTAAGATCGACTGGTACACCGAGGATCTCAAGGCCCGGGGCCTTGAGCTGACGCGATGGAACACAATCGTAACCGACAACCAGACTCTCCAGTCTGGAATCGAGCACATCTTTACCGGAGGTGACTTGTGGAGTGGTCCAGCGCTTTTAATTGATGCTGTCGGCACAGGGCGCCGGGCAGCGCGCTCGATTCATCGCTTCGTGCGCGGTGAAGATCTTGCCTTTGAACGCAGAGTATTCGAGGCTCCCAAGAAGATCCCGGTCTCCCATTTGATCCCTGTTGTCGGAGTACATCGCACGCCGAGAGTTCCACGACCTGAGCTGGATCCGAGCGAGCGTGTCAACTCCTTCGCGGAAGTCGATCTGTGCCTTACGCCGGAGCTTATGGAAGCCGAGGCAAATCGATGCATGCGTTGTGGCACGATCTGCTATTTCACTGATGACGAAAAAGACCGGCATCTTCGCGGCAGGCCGGTAAGTGAGCGCATCGAGAAGTTGATCAACATCTCCCCGGGCTAGCGGGATGAGGTCTCGTGCTCACAGGAGCCGGGGCAGGAAGAAGGAGAGACGACTTTCAAGATTTCGGGTACGAGCGCGGCGTTGCCGGAGGCCTTGCGATCGATTATGACGATGACCAAGAAGGCGAGACCGGCCCCGAGGATCGTCCCGAGCAGGGTCGCGATGTTGCGGTTGAGCGAGATCCACTGATGGATGTTTGCGCCCAGGATGGCGCCGGCGATGAGGCCAATCAGGGGTACGATCCAGACGAGGAGCGAGAGTTTTAGTTCTGTATGGCCGGGAAGGTCGAATTCGACGCGGTCTCCTGGCTGGGCGTGGGCAAGATTTCGGGCGGTGACCTCCTCGGAGACATTCGCGCTGGAGGCGGTTTCGATGGAGCACTTCGATTGGTCGGCGCAGCCGTCACAGATGCTTCGTCGCGTTGTTGCGATGGTGGCTAGCTCTCCTCGAACCTCAATGATGGTACCGAATCTAGGCATGAGGCGATTGTAACGAACACAAGGCGTTGGCGCCCGGCACGGGTGCCCTAACGATCACGAGCTGGGCGGTGGCGCCAGGATCCTCTGCGGCCACTTCCCCCGGGATGACAGGAACAAAAAGTGGTTGGCAAACGGATCAACGCGAAAGTCTTGCTGGGCTTGGCGGCGGTGCTCGTCGTCGCAGGTGCTGCAGGCGAAGTCATGCGCCCGAGCCTCGAGCCCGACCGGACAGTCCGCTCGCGCTTCGGTGATGTGAGCTGGAATCACGAGCAACACGCTCGGATGAAGGAGATCCCCAACTGCCAGGTTTGCCATCACCAGGATCGGGCGGGGACCTCGAGGTCTCGGGCCTGCTCGGATTGTCACAAAGTACGCAGCGAGCAGGATCTGCTCGTCCAGGCCGATCTCTTTTCCGAGCTTGACAAGGTCGAGTACAAGGATGAGATCGGTCCGCCACCGATGGTGGCTTACCATGGCAAATGTATTGGTTGCCACAAGGCTATGAAGAAGGGGCCTGTTGTTTGTCGCGACTGTCACACTCCTGGATCGACGGGATCCCACGGGAGCGCCGAATGGAGCCATTTCGTGCACTCCCGCAAGATGGACATTGGGAAAGACACCGGGCATGAGACAAGCTGCGCCGTCTGCCATCACCACGACCAAGAGGCCAAGACCGAGGCGGATTATCGCGCGTGCAGTACCTGCCATGACGCGTCTTCGATTCTCGGGCAACCAGTGGCGACGGGGCTTAAGGGCATCGACGGTGTCTCCGAGATCAGCAAGCACCAGGGTGCAAAGCATGGCGAGTGTGGACGCTGTCACGTTGAGCAGAACCCTGAGGACGACACGCGAAGTTGCAAAGACTGCCACCTGCCTTGGAAGTTCGATAAGGAGAACCAGGAGCGGCCGAATCTCGAGCAGGCCCTTCATCAGCGCTGCCAGGAGTGTCACAACGAGAGCAACCCGGAAGCAACGGTAACGATGCCGCTGCGTTGCAACGACTGCCACGAGCACGATCCCTCCTGGCTTTCCTCACCTGAGATCGGCAATCTTCTGTGGTCACACAAGTGGCACGGGATGTATCGCGAGATGGAGTGTGAGACCTGTCACCACAAGGATCTTCCAGGCGAGCGTCACATGGCTTGTCGCAAATGCCATGAGACGGGGCTTTACGACAACCCCTCTTTCAAGGAAGCTCTCTCAAAGCGTTGCATCGGCTGTCATCTGGACGAGAAGACAGGTCTGGACCAATGGGATTTGTTAGCCACCGATAAGCCTACGGTCGAATACTTTCGCATCGAATCGGAAGAGGGAAGTTTCTGGTGGAATCACCACGAGCACGCATTGGGGGACTCCTTTTCTTGCCAAGAGTGTCACCACAATATCTCGCGTAAGGACGGCGTCTACCTGACGTCGTTGCGGGCCAAGAAACCCTGGCCTAAGGAGGCGAGACGGATCCAATCCTGCCGCAACTGTCATGGCGAGCAGGGCCCTGTGGTCGGTTCCCCTGCCGAAGGCACGAAAGCTCCGCCCGTTGGCCAGGTCTTCCGCGAGGCGTGTGTCACCTGCCATCAACGACTGGGCGGCGGGCCGCAGAGCTGGGAGGACTTCTTCGCGAAGGCGAGGATCGTCTGGGAGGATGAGCAGCCGCAGAAGGCCGGCGAGGAGGGTGCGTCATGAGCGCCACTCAAGACAAACAAGGTTTCTATGGTAAGGCGATCCTCACCGATACGACGAAGTGCATCGGTTGCGAGCGTTGTGTGCAAGGGTGTGTGAGTCAGAATCATCTGCCCGAGAATCTCCCCGCCCGCTATAAGGCGCATGACGGCCTGTCCGAGGCGCGTTTTACCTCGATCGTCGAGATAGCAGGTCGTGAAGCGGGATCAGCGCGTTTCGTGCGGCGCCAGTGTATGCACTGCGAGGAGCCGACTTGTGCGGCAGCCTGTCTCGTGGGAGCGCTGATCAAACATGCCGAGGGCCCGGTCGTCTACGATGCTGAGATGTGTATTGGTTGTCGCTATTGCATGCTCGCATGCCCGTTCTCAATTCCACGCTACGAGTACGATCAGCCACTGCCCTACATCAAGAAGTGCAAGATGGACGAGAGCTGCCGCGTGGAAGGCGGGGCGCCAGCCTGCACCTCTGCTTGCCCAACCGGGGCGACCGTATTCGGTCCGCGCGATGAGTTAATCAAGGAGGCACGTCGCCGGATCAGTGAGCGACCAGAGCTCTATGTCGATCACATCTGGGGAGAGCACGAGTTCGGTGGTACGTCTGTGATCTACATTTCAGACACGCCGCTCGGCGAGGTGCTCAAGATTCCAACCAAGGAAGAGTTCGAGAAGCGTGCTGTCGGCAGCTTGGTTGACGAGTCCGTCCCACAGCTCATGCATAAGTGGGTTATGGTCACACCTTTCCAGTTTCTCGCCGGTCTCGCGGGTTTGGGTGGCATCGCTTTCCTCAAAAGGCGCGGCGAACTTGTCGCGAAGAAGGCTGCCGATAAGGCCGCAAAGAAGGCCGCAAGAGAGGCCGTCAAGCTCGCCGCTGGCAAGGTGGTTGAGAGCGGAGACGCCCCACAATGAGTAGCGACTTCGTTCTCAAACGCACGAAAGATCTAATGTGGGCTTTGGCTATCGCCGGCGCAGTTGTTGGTGCGGGTCGCTTTATCTTCGGCTTGGGCGCTTCGACTAACATGATGGATGCGCTACCTTGGGGTTGGTGGAAGATATTTAATATGGTGGCCGGTGCGGCCCTCGCGACGAGCGGCTTCGTCATCGCGGCGATCATCTATCTCTTCCGCTTTCGTTCCTACCTTCCCGTTGCACGATTGTCGGTTTTGATCGCCTTCCTCGGCTATGGTGCCAGTTTGACAGCCCTCGTCTTTGATATCG
>CAYSMT010000067.1:0-9579 GCA_964432135.1 uncultured Acidobacteriota bacterium | reverse complement strand
AACTGCGGACCCTAGCCAGGTTCTCCTCGAATGGAATCGAAGAGATTGCGGCAGGTCTCGAAACCACCCATCGTTATCAGGAGCGTTGCCACCGGATCGAGTTCATTCCGGGTGTGTGGATGCTCCCTCTTGCGTCGCAGACCCTGCCGCCGGCGAGCCACACCAACTGCTGGCTGCCCGGTGGTCGGCGCTTCCTCGTCGTGGATCCTGGAAGCCATGTGGTGGCGGAGCTGGAGCGCCTCCTTGGGGTCATTGAGCGGCGCGGAGAGCTCGGCGAGACCCCGGAAGCGATCTTCCTGACCCATCATCATGCCGATCACGTCGCGGGGGCACGGGTGCTGGCCGAGAGGCTCGGGCTTTCTGTGTACGCTCATGCAGAGACTTTCGAGCGTTGTCCCGAGCTGTCGGGACTCGACCTGCGCGAGGCAGGAGAGGGAAGCCTGTTCGATCTCGATGGTATGGAGCTACGGGCTTGGTACACACCCGGCCACGCGCCGGGCCATCTCGCGCTGGAGCTCGTCGGTCGCGAAACTCTCATTGCGGGAGACTTGCTCAGCGGATTCTCCACTGTCGTCATCGATCCGCAAGAAGGGAGCATCGAACTCTACCTGGCTTCGCTCCGTCGCGTCGCGGCTTCAGGCTTCCGACGTTTCTTTCCTGCTCATGGGCCACCCCTTCCTTCGTCTGCCGCGAGTCGGGCACTCCGGCACCGCGAGCAACGCTCAGCACAGCTTCTCGCCGCACTGGGGACTCGGCTCCGATCTTTGGAGGAGCTGGCGTCGCAGATCTATCACGACATCCCGGCGGCGCCCTTGCCGTTGATCACACTTCAAACCCGGGCGATGCTCGCCGAAGCCGAGCGACTGGGAAAGGCGTATCGGGACGGGGATGGTTGGTGCGCGGTGCCTGTCGTTCCTGATCCTCCCGCCCCTTCGTGATAGCGTGCGCCCATGGCCAAGCTGACACTCCTGACCGTACCGCCTCGGATCCTCCCGGTACTCGCACACAGCTTGCTTGAGCAGTGGCGAGAGGGGTCGGAACTCGTGCCTCGAGTGGTGCTGACACCTTCGGCAGCGGTGGGGCGTCGGCTCCTCCAGGAGGTGGCACGCCGCAGTGTTGCGGTCGATGGTCTCTATGCAGTGACATTTCCGGATCTGGCGCGCGCCATGGCGCTACCGCGCCTCGATGCGTGGATCCTCCCACCCCATGCCGACCGCGTCATAACCGCTCACCTGGTCAGCGAGGACGCAGGACCCTATGCCGATCTCGCGCTTCGTCTACCGGTGGCCACCGCGATGGCGCGCAGCCTGCGTGACCTGCGCGAGGCCGGTCTCGAGATGCTTCCGGCCGATGAGATTCTTGGTGATCTGGGCCGTGCCGAGCGCTTTCGTTTCGAGCATCTCGGCCGCATATTCCACCGTTTCGGCCGGCACCTCAAGCGCGCCGGCCTCGCCGACGATGCGATGGTTTACAGCCGCGCCGCGGAAGGGCACTTGCCAGGAGGCGCGGAGGAGCTGTTGATCTACGGCGTGTACGACCTGACCGGCGTGCAGCGCGAGCTACTGGCAGGGATCGCGCAGAGCTTTCGCGTCACCTGGTTGTGCCCGCGTCTCGACGAGCCGAGTCCATCTGCAGAACTCGTGCAGAGGATCGTCGATTGGGCCGAGCTGCGGGGTTTCGTGGTCCAAGAGCTAGGCCCCGAGGACGAATCGGTGTCGAAGGGTCTTACCGGAAAGTCTCTTGATGGTGACATAAAGATCATGGCTTGCCCGGGAGACCGAGCGGAAGCGCGCGAGGTCGCTCGAGAGATTCTCGCCGCCGCTCAAGACGGGTTACCCTTTGGTGACATGGCTGTGTTGCTCTCGGCTCCGCGTCGTCAAGAGGCGTATTTTCGAGAGGCCTTTCGTGCAGCGGGTATCCCCGTCACAGGTCGCAGCGAAAGCCGGCTGTTGGGTAAGCCCTACGGCCGTGCGCTGCTCGCGGTGATCCGCCTCGCCGAGGGCCGCGGCGGGCCGGAAGAGATGGCTGCGGTCCTGCAGGCGCGTCTCGAGTCGGAGCCGGATCCGCCTCTCCCTCCAGCTCGCGTGGGTCGTTTGTTGCGCCGCGCGGGGTGCACGGGTCTCGATCGTCGTCGCTGGCGTGCGCGCCTGGAGGCCCTCGCAAAAGGCCTGGAACGCGCCCGGAATCGCATTGGGCCCGAGGGGGATGAGGTCAAAGCGCGTGGGGGGGGGGCCGGCGAAGCTGCCCAGGTGCGGGCTCTGTCTGAACGGGCGCTCTCGCTGCTCGACCGACTGCGCGACTTCCGTCGGGCAATGAGCCCACAGAGGGCGCGCCCTGCCTGGAAGGAGCTTTCCCATGAGCTGATCGGGCTCACCTGTCAGCTCGGGCTGCGAGCGAGTGCGGACGGGGCGCTTTTTGCGGCGGCCGAAAAGGCCGCGCAGCGCTTGAAGGGCTGGGACCGGTTGCGGATTCCGCCGCGCGCGGATCTTGCTCTCGAGCTGTGGCTCGAGAGATTGCTCGAGGTCGAAGCAGAAGAGACCACGCTGGGGGAGCGTGGAGGCTTCGAGGGTCGTCGCGTGGGGGAGGGTGTGACCCTGCTTGGAGTGAACCAAGCGCGGGGCCTGAGCATGCGGGCCGTGTGGCTGACGGGCTTGTCCTACGATCTCTTTGGGCCGCAGGGGAGGCCGGACCCTATCCTCAGTGACTCCTTGCGCGCACGTCTGGCTGAGCGATACGGCTGTCAGCTTCGCACGGCGGGCGATCGTTTCCGCGAGCGAGACCTCCTCTTCGCACTCGCTTGCGCTGCGGCGCAAGAGCGCCTGACCTTGAGTTGGCCACGCCTTGACGATGCGAGCGGTCGAACTCGGCACCCTATCGAGCCTCTTGCTCGTTTGATTGAGCAGCGGAGCGGGCGCGCGCTCGATTGTACGGATCCTGCCAACGCTGCTGGAGTCGCGTGTCTTCCCGCGCTCGGGCCGCGGCTTATGGAAGACGGTTCGTCGCGGCCGCTGCTTTCCCCGCAGGAATACGATCTGGCGGCGCAACGCTCGGGGCTGGGAATCCGGCGCGCTCATCTCGCCGCCGACACGCGCCTTGCGCGCTGCTTGCGTGTGCAGCGACTTCGCATGGGGGAGGCCACGTACAACGCCTACTGCGGCATCGTTTCACCGCCGGGGGGAGGAGAGCTGGGGTCGCTCGCGGTGACGGCGCTCGAGCAACTGGCGCGCTGTCCGTTCCGCTTTTTTCTCGCGGAGCTACTCGATCTGTGCGCGCTTGCCGATGCGAACGAGCTCGCTGGTCCCGACCCGCGGGAGCTCGGGAGCGTGGCACACCGAGTGCTCGAGGATCTCTTCCGGTCGCTTGAGGGAGGTGTTGCGCCGCCTGAGGCCGAGCTGGGAGAGCTTCTTGGACGGATCGATCGCTGGGTTTCGTTGCGGGTCAAGGAGGCGTTGGCTCAGGGTGCTCTCGGGCACCACGCCCTCTGGAAAGCCCAGGCGTCGCGACTACGTGATGCTCTTGAGCGCTACGCCCTTGTCGAACTGCGGCGTCTGCGCAAAGAAAACCTGCGTGTAGGCCGGCTCGAGCTGCCGATGGAGGGTCGTCTTTCGCTCGCTCGCGGTGAGCTGAGGGTGCGTGGGCGGGCAGACCGCGTGGATCTTGGGGTCGACGGGACGGCGAGCATCGTCGACTACAAGTGGTCGAAAGGAGAGACGCTTCCGCGTCCCGACAAGGGTGAGCTCTTCGCCGGAGGACGCTGGCTCCAGCTCCCGCTCTACGCGCGTCTGCTTGCCACAATGCGCGAGTTCGGGGAGGGGGCGGTGGGGCTCAGGGAGTTCCGCTACGTGGCGCTGCGCTCCGCCGATCCGACATGTGCTCTCGTTGTGCCCCGCGCGCTCCTCGAAGAGCGAGCCAGTGAGCTCGATGAGCTGATCGGCGACCTGGTGGGCTTCTACGAGCGCGGTGAGTACCTTCCGATTCCGAACGGAGGCGAGGAGTGTCGCCACTGCGATTTCCAGCCCGTATGCGGCCCCAGTGATGGTCGTTTAGCGATCGAGCGGCGTAAGGCCAAGGATCCACGCTACCTTCGTCACTATAAGCTGCGCGAGAACTACCCATGAAGGAACTCCCCGCGGATCATGCCGCGCGCCATCGCGCGACAACAGAGCACGATGGGGCCCTGGCAGTTGAAGCGGGGGCGGGTACGGGCAAGACGACCTTGCTAGTTGCGCGCGTGCTTGACGGTCTGGAGCGCGGCTTGTACCGGATGCAGGAGGTGGCCGCCATCACCTTCACGCGCAAGGCCGCCGCGGAACTGCGCGCGCGGCTGCGCGAAGGTCTCGCACGTCGCTTGGAGCTCGCCGGGAAGGAGGAGGCGTTGCGATTGCGCGAGGCGCAGCGGATGCTCCCCCTGGCACAGATTTCAACGATCCACTCTTTCTGTCACGCTCTGCTCAACGAGTTTCCTCTCGCCGCCGGTCTCGATCCGGAGTTTCGCGTCGCAGAACAGGGGCGGTCCAAGGACCTGCTCGAAGGGCTTTGGCAGCAATGGCTTCAAGAGCAGCTTCGTGATCCGCAGCGCGCTCGTCCCTTCGAAGGTCTGCTCGCTTGGGGTGTCCATCTCAGCGATCTCCGCTCGCTCGCTCGCGATATGGAAGAGACTCTCGACCTGAAGCTTCCTGTTCGAGACAAAGAGAAGAGGGATGACGAGGCGATGTGGCAGAGCGTGCGCGGGCGTATCGCCAGCCTGCATACGCGACTGCTTTCCGCACGGCTCGACCCGGAAGGTAGGGATCATCTCCTTGATGCGTTTGCGGCGCTGCGCGAGCAGGTCGAGGGACTCGCGGCCCTCTCTGCCACCGCTCGGCTGCGCTGGTTGATCGAGCGTGGTGGTGGCCGAGGCATCAGCCTGTCGCCCGTTACCCTCGGGAAGGGTCGGCGAAGCCGTTTCGCGGAAGGCGTCCTCGACGAGGTACGTGACGAGCTACGCCGCTGGCGAAACGAGGAGCTGCCGGCCGATTTGCGTGCGCATTTCCGTCCTCTTATCGAGGAGTTGCTTGCTGCGCTCGTGCTCTTCGGCCGTTGGGCACGTGAGGCGCGGGTCGAACGCGGCCTGATCACTCACAACGACCTGCTCGTACTGACCCGGGATCTCTTGCGCGATCAGCCGGAGCTCAGGCGTCTGGTAGCGGCGCGCTATCGTGCTCTTCTCGTCGATGAGTATCAGGACACGGATCCCGCTCAGGCTCAGATCGTGCGCATGTTGAGGGCTGAGAAAAACGGTCCGGCGGTCTTCCTCGTCGGGGATCCCAAGCAGTCGATCTACCGTTTTCGTGCCGCAGACCTTCCGACCTACCAGCAGGATGTCGGCGAGCTCGCCGCGAACGCGCGTCTCGAGGAGATTCGCGTCAACTTCCGTTCCTCTCCGGAATTGCTCGAGCAGATCGGCACCATCGGGCGCGAGATCTTCGCTCCGGAGCACTATTCTGCGGGGCAGGCCACCTGGCAGGATCTGCTCCCTGCTCCTCAGCGTGCGCGGGGTGCGCTGCCTGCGATGGTGTTAGCCCCTTTCGCTCAGGAGGAGCGACTGAACACCGAAGACGGCGCGCGCGCGGCCGCGACGCTTCTCGCCAGAGAGTGTCAACGAGCGCATGACGAAGGCGTGAGCTGGTCGGAGATGGCCGTGCTCTTCCCCGTTGCCAGCCGCGCGCACCTGATCGAAGAGGCGATGGATGCGCGCGGTGTGCCCTTTCGCCAGGAAAAGTCGCAGCGCTTCTATCACCAGGCCGAGATTGCCGAGCTTGCCGCCGTGGTCAGCGCTGTCGCAGATCCTTGGGACGAGCTCAAGGTCGTTGCCGCACTACGCAGCCGCTTGTTCGGTGTTTCGGACGAGGTTCTCATCCGGCACCGGCAGGCGGGGGGGGGGCTACAGGCGGTCCGGCCCCCCGGAGGCTGGTCGTCAGCGCGGTGCGGCGAGGCGGCCGTCTTGGAGGCTCTCGACACCCTGGCGGGTTGGGCTCAAACGGCGTCTTTCGTGCCGCCCCCGGAGTTGATCGAGCGGATCCTTGACGAAACCCGCTTCCTCCTCTTGCTCGCCTTCGTGCCCCAGGGTGAGCGTGCTGCTGCGAATGTGCGCAAATTGCTCGATCAGGCCCAGGCTTTCTGGCGGGACGGTGGGTACAGCGTGGCGGACTACGCGGCGTGGTTGCTAGGGCAGTTTGAAGGGAAGCCCACCCGGGAGGCGGAGTCGCCTTCGGCGGAAGAGGAGGACCGGGTTTCGTTGCTGACGATTCACGCAGCCAAAGGGCTCGAATGGCGTGTTGTCGGTTTGTTCGCGCTCGAGCACAATCCCGCCAATCGCTTGCCGATGGGGCTTCACAATCGATCAACGGGGTGCTATGAAGTCCATCTCGGGTCCTACCTCGAGACGGCTGGTTACGGCGAGGCGCGTGATGTAGACCAGGCTCTCGAGATAGCAGAGCGCGCTCGCCTACTTTATGTGGCCATGACCCGCGCATCCGAGCGGCTCATCTTGCCCTTTCCGACCACGGGCAAGTCACGCGCCGGCAGCCTTCTCGCGCAGCTGCGTCGCTCGACCTGCTGGGTTCGCTGGGAGGCACAGGCAGGTGCGGGAAAGGATCCATCACCACCAGCCGTCGTTCTGGCGAAGGAGGAACGGCTATCAAGAAGTGATGTGACTCCCACCCGCGGATTCCATTCGAGTTCCCATGAGTTGCCTGGTGAGAAGTCTCTCTCGTTCGGTGATGCGACGCCCGAGCTCGTTTCTGGAGCCGAGCGCCTTCGCTCCGAGTGGATCGAACAGCGAGAAGAGCTACTCGAGATGGCGGACTGCAGCGTCGTTGTGACCCCTTCCAGCCTTCACGGTCCCCTCCCCTTGGCGCATCCTGAAATCAAGCGAGGACAGGACATCGGCAGCGCGGTGCACAAGGCGCTCGAGTGGTGGCTTCTCTCCGGGGGCAGGGATGAGATCGCGTTGTTGGCTGTACGCGCCTCGGGGCGAGAGAGGCTCGACGGAGTCGAGGCTGAGCGCGTTGCGGAGTGTTCGCAGCGGGCTACGCAGAGCGATCTGCTCGCTCGTGCGCTGGCATCGGGCTGTGCGCGCGCGGAGTGGCCTTTCGCATGGAGAACGAAGGTGGCAGGGCTGGCGCTCGAGCTTCGTCAAGCGCTGGTTGCGCGTCTCAGTCGAGAGGGTCGCCGGCCTCTGGCTAGGGGCGCGCGGGTGTTGGTGGAGGGCGTGGTGGACCTTGTCTTTCGCGACGAGGGGGGCCTCGTCCTCGTCGACTATAAAACCGATGCTTGGCGCAGCGAGGAGGAGCTTGAGGCTCTCGCGGTCTCTTACCGAACACAGCTCGCAGCCTACGCGGCGGCGTTAGCATCCTCCGGGAGTGGCGCTGTGGCCGAACTCTGGCTTCTTTTTGTCGGGGGACCCGAGACCAGAGCGAGGAAGATCATTCCAGAATGATCGTCGGTGGACCCTGGCGGTTGAAAGCGAAAAGAAGGTGTCCTAGCCGTTGCCTTGTCGGCCGCCTCCTCGCTCTCGCCCCGGTCCGCCAGCCATCGGGATGCTACGCGGTGCAAGGATCATTGCTGATCCCCGGAGCAATCCGCCAAGGTCCATATGGTCAAGTGCCCCCGGCGTCCAAGCGCCGGCGAAGCTTTGATGTACTGCGAAAGCGGGGACGGGCAACACGCGCCGCAGGCTGGTTGCGGCATTGGAACCGCATCGCCCAATAGGCTCAGCGGATCTCGTGAACAACGAGGCGATGCCTCCCGCCAGGCTCGTTGGCATGACCGCCCAGGACGACCATGATGTCCCGCGAGAGTTGAGCAGGTTGGCGCAGGCAGGCGTCGGCTCTCGTCTCGTAATTGACTCTTAGAGAGTTAAACCAAGCGGTATCCGGTTTTGTGGGCAGGGCGAAAGTTGAGAATGCGAACCGGGCGTCGTCGTCGGCCCAGGAAATCAGAGAGAAGTGATTCAAAGTCTGACCTTTTTCGGCCAGGCATGGGCTCGGCATGTACCCCATAGGCGGTTGATGTAGTTTAGAGAGTATTCATTTTGGATTTTGTGAAGGAGATAGGCAGCTTCTTCCTTGACGATGTGTTGTCCGTTGTCTCGTTCGACCATGCCGAGCAGACGGGGCCAAAAGAGGAGCTTGCCGAATACTCGGTCAAGGTCCTGCCCGAAGAGATTTTTGAAGTCATCCTTTCTGATGGTCATTTCATAGACGCGCCAATACATCCAGTAGGCCATTTCCTGACGACGGGTAAGAGGCATGGCCAGGGCTATGGGACGCCGCTCAGGAAGGCAGTCGATATACTCGGGCACAGAAAACGTGTTCACATAGAAGGTGTCTCCAGTCATCGAAGCACCGCTCGGCCCGAAACCGAGATAGTGATGCCTGGTGATGGAGCTGAACTTTTTGCGTTCCTGGCGAATGAAAGACCAGACGGCACACCGTTTCATGCCAGCTTCTTTGGCTTGATTGGAGATGAGTTCAAACATCTGACGTGTCGTTCTATCATCGGGTCGCTTGATCTTTTTCAGTCCCAGCTTCTCACCAAGCTCCGAATAAGGGAATCCAAAGATAGGATAGGTTGAGATCTGGTCGGCGCCCGCATCCAATACGGCTTTCAGATCCCGGTCGAGATGGCTAACGGTCTGGGTTGGGAGAGCAAACATCAGGTCCACATTGACCGCATTGAAGCCGGCCTGCACTCCGCGCCGCACCGCGTTCACAGCGCTAGCGCCGTCATGACGTCGACCGATGAGCTTGAGAATCTCGTCGTCGGTTGATTCCACGCCGACAGACAGCATGGATACTCCCGCTTCCTTCAATTTGGCCAGACAGGCCTCATTCATTTCGGAAGGATGCAGCTCCACGCAGATATCCCCGGTGATGTGAAAGGACGAACGGAAATGACCGATGAGTGTGGCCAGCCCTCGAGGATTGACTGTGGGAGTCCCGCCCCCGATATAGAGGCTGCTGTACTCTTGATCCGGGACATGAGCAGCATATAAATCTATTTCATGACGCAGGGCTTCAAGAAAACGGGCAAAAAAAACTTCTTCGTATTTAATTCGATTGTAGGGGCAATAAGGACATAATTCCTTGCAGAAGGGGACATGCATGTACAATCCGGGCTTGAAAAGCCTGCCAGGGAAAGGAACTTCCCGCGGTTCCATGACAAAACGTTTCCATTGGCCGGTCACGGCCCAATGCAGCAATGGCTTCCATGCTGTCTTGAACATCTCGACTCGATTCCTTACAGGCGGAACGGCGTCGCCTAAACCGACGATAACCGAAGATCTACGATGGGGCGATGACCTGTGGCTTGTTGAATTGGAAAGCGAGAGCGGCGGTTCCTTTCAACCTTCATCCCTGATCGGATGAAGGCATTTTCTCAACGTGGCTGACTTGGACCTTGTCGGAAAGCTGGCATCAGAGCTGCCCCTGGTGAAATAGCAGGCACTGACGAGCCATGCGGTGCAGGAGCTTCTGCACGATCTTGAGGCTGACCCCGGTGGTGCGGGAGATCTGGCGTCCCGCCTGCCCCTCGCAG
>CAYSMT010000066.1:0-9631 GCA_964432135.1 uncultured Acidobacteriota bacterium | reverse complement strand
CTGTTGTTGAAGACGGCAGGAAAATTCTTTCAAATATTGTGGCAACTCAGATTGAACGGCACGCTCCATGGAACGGTGTTGTTCCTGAAATAGCCTCGAGACTTCATGTTGAATGGATTGATGAAGTGACCTCTCGCGCCCTGAGTGAGGCGGGAGTTTCCCTGGAAGATGATATTGATGCTGTGGCGGTAACATCCCGTCCGGGACTCATCGGATCCCTTCTTGTCGGCCTTTCCTATGCCAAGGGCCTGGCCTGGTCTGCAGGAAAGCCCTGGGTGGGTGTGGATCACATGATGGCTCATCTCTACGCGCCTCATCTGGAATACGAAATTGCATACCCCTATCTCGGGCTCATCGTGTCCGGGGGGCATACCATCATCTGCCGGGTGGAATCCATGGAGGATGTAAGGGTACTGGGAACGACTATCGATGATGCCTGCGGCGAGCAGAGCGGCCCGCTCCGGCCCCCCGAGCGCATGCAGGTCCTTATCAAAGAAGCTATCTACCGTTAGGCGAATCAGCCGATCTCCCTCCGCCGGAGACTCGACAAGGTAGTTGATGCGCGTGGCGGGGGCGCTCTCAAGCAACAACGCGAGGTGCTCGCGCGCAGCGGATGAGAGCGTCCGAGACGGCGCGTCATCATCAGCAGCGAACGCCGGGCAGGGACCCGCCATGATGAGGCCGGTAACCATCAACAAAGCAACACCGAAACGGTGGTCGATCATCGCTACCTCCTCTCCCGCGAAACTCACGAAACGCTCTACGGCGCTCATCTTTAACGCGGGCGATCTATTCGTACGGTCTGCAGCATCACAACTCCGGCTTGATGCCGTAGTTCTTGATCTTCTCCCACAGGGTTTTACGCGAGACGCCGAGCTTTTCCGCCGCGTCGCTTCTGCGACCACCGGTCGATCTGAGCGCCGCGCGGATAGCCTCGATCTCCGCTCTTTCGACAGCCTGTTGCATCGTGATGACACCCGCAGCAGGCCGCGTTGCCGGCGCCGGGCCGACACCAATACCGCTGCGCAACCCAGCCGAAAGCTCGTCCGCTCCGATGAGCTCACTACGCGAGAAGAGCACAGCACGCTCGACGACATTGCGCAGCTCACGCACATTGCCGGGCCAGGGATGCGCCTCGAACAACCCCAAGACGTCGTCACTAAACCCTGCAATCTGCTTACCTGCTTGCTCGGCGAACTCGCGCAGGAAATGGTTGGCGAGCAAAGGAATGTCCTCGCGACGTTCGCGCAACGACGGGAGATGAATCGTGACCGTATTCAACCGAAAATAAAGATCTTCACGAAAACGCCCCGAACGAATCTCCTCCTCAAGAGGGCGTAGCGAGGCAGACACAATGCGCGCGTCGATGTCGATCGATTGGTGTGAACCGAGGCGCTCGACCTGTCGCTCCTGCAACACGCGCAGCAGCTTGACCTGGAAGCCCAGCGGCAACTCCCCGATCTCGTCCAGGAAGAGGGTTCCACCCGAGGCCGCCTCGAAGCGACCAATCCGTCGCTGATTGGCACCCGTGAAGGCCCCCTTCTCGTAGCCGAAGAGTTCCGATTCGATCAGCGACTCAGGGAGAGAAGCACAGCTCACGCGGATGTAGTTCTTCGCGCGCCGATTCGAATTGAAGTGAATCGCGGAGGCAACGAGCTCCTTGCCTGTCCCACTATCCCCATGCACCAGAACACTTGCGTCCGAGCGAGAGACGACACGTATCAGCTCGAAGACCTCCTGCATCTTCTTGCTTTTCCCGATGATCTTCGAAAAGGCGTAACGCTCCTCGAGTTGCTCTTGGAGACGTACGTTTTGCTCTCGCAGAACCCTCACCGAACAGACATTGTCGAGGCGCACCAGAAGCTGGGCCATGGAGAAGGGCTTGGTGAGAAAATCCGAGGCCCCATCGCGCATGGATTCCACAGCGCGGTCAACCGTACCATGGGCCGTAACAATGACTACGGTGGCATCGGGATGAAGCGCCTTGATCCGGCGCAACAGCTCGAGGCCACCCATACGGGGCATCACGAGGTCCGTTACGACGACATCGTGTAGATGCTCCTCAAACACCTTGAGCCCCTCGACACCGTCTTCCGCGACGTCGACCGTCCATCCCTCCTTGCGAAGGGCATCGGACATGCCGACACGCAGCAGGGGTTCGTCCTCCACAATGAGCAGCCTCCGTGAGCAGACCGCCATCACACCTCCTTCTCTTCCGTGGGTAGGTCGACAACACCAAGCGAAACCCGGAACACCGTACCCTTGCCGACCTCGCTCTCGACGTCCATCACACCTCCGTGGGCCGCCACGATGCCGTGACTGACCGCCAGCCCAAGCCCGGTGCCCTTCCCCACCTCTCGTGTTGTGAAGAAGGGATCGAAGATCCTATCGCGAATCTCCGCCGGAATCCCCACACCCGTGTCCCGCACCTCAGCGACGACGCTGTCGCCCTTGCGCTCGGTCACCAGGCTCAGCGTGCCGCCTTCCGGCATCGCCTGCAAGGCGTTGAGCATCAGATTGAGAAAGAGCTGCTCCATCTGATAGTGGTCCGCCATGACGATCGGCTCGTCAGAATGAAGCCTCGTGATGATCTCGACACCCGCCTTGCGCGCCTGGTAGTCGATCAGTTCGGCAACATGACGAAGGTTGTGGTTGATCGAAGTTGGCTCAGCACGCAGCTCGCGCGGACGAGAGAAGTCGAGCAAGTTCGCCACGACGCGACCGATGCGCTTAAGGCCATCCTCGATCATCTCGAGGTAACGCGCCCGCATCTCGCCGTCGTTAGGGTTTGCGCGTAAGTTTTCGATACAAGTCAAGATACCGCCGAGGGGATTGTTGACCTCGTGGGCAACACCGGCCGCGAGCGTCCCCACGGCAACCATTTTTTCCGTGTGGCCGAGCTGGGTCTGGGCGATCTTCTCTCGCTGCCGTGCGGACTCCAGCTCGTCCATCATACGATTGAACGCAGCAGCGAGTTCGCCGACTTCGTCGCCACGTCGAGAATCCGCCCGCACGGCGAGATCGCCAGCTCCAGCCGCCTTCATCGTCCGGTTGAGCCCCAGAATCGGGCGAATGAGGGTCTCGACGTAGATCGCGGTCATCAACGAGTTTGCGACCAATAGAGCCAACGCCACGAGCAGCGCTTGGAGAGTGATTCTTCGAACATCTTCCTCGATCTGGGCGAGCGAGAAACCGACCGTCAGCGAACCCCAGAAATGGGTCGAGATGTTCAGTGGGGCGCGTACCTCGAGGATGCGCCCCTCAGAAGGCGTCTCCAAGATCTCGCCCTGCTGGAGTGAGCCGACGGCCTCCGGGCCCAGGGCACGCGCGAAAGGCTGACCGAGAATACTCCAACGGTTCGAGTGCGTGACCCGCCCACGAGCATCGGTCACGATCACGTAGCGCATCAGATCTCGGTTGCGGCTGAGAAGCGCGTGAATGTAGTTGTCGATCAGACCTTCTTCCGTGACGAGGCCAAGATCTTGGTACATCAAGGCATCCGTGATCGGGATCGCGAGGGAGTCCGTTATACTCTCGCCGCGAAGGCGGATCGCCTCGTAACGTGTGCGCCGCTCGTTGATGACACTGATCAAGGTCACGATACCGATTGTGACGATGATCAGCGTATTGGAGTAGAGAAAGAACTTACTCCGCAGGCCGAGACGCAGCATCTCAAGGCGTCTCCGGCGAACAAACAATGCTCTCCTGGGGCAGACTCAGGGCCTGCGGCCCGAAGTTCTCCCTCGCCAGCTCGCGCACGGCATCGAAGTCCTCGTCACTCGTCGGCACGAAGCCGCCCGCGAGTTCCTCATCCCATCCAGTGATCTCTCGAGCAACCCGGCTGTCCCCCGCCGGAAGGTAGACCAACGCATCGAGGATTCGCTCACGCGTGTCGGCGTCGATCTTCGCACCGGCAACGAGGGGGAAGTTCGGGATCGGAGGCGAAGAGGCAAGAATGCGCAGCCCTCGCTGAAGAAACTTGCGCCCGATGATGTCCCTCACGCCGCAAGCATCGACATCTCCAAGCAACACCGCGCGCGCAGCACGGTCGTGATGCCCAAGATAGATGCAGTGGTAGTCCTCCCCGCCGTGCAGGCCCGCCTTGAGAAGCATGTTTCGGGGCTGGAGATGAGACGACACGGAGAGCGGGGCTCCGAAACCGACGCGTTTCCCGCGTAGCTGCTCGAGATGGCGTATGGGGCTGGACTCGCGAACCATGATGAAGGAGCGGTAGCTCGCTTCACCATCGGTATTGAGGCGAATCAAGGGAATCGCGCCACAAGCCTCGTGTGCTCGCAGATAGGCATAGGGCCCGAGATACGCAAGGGTCAGCTTGCCCTCACAGAGCTGAGTGACCGTCTGCTCGTAGGTCGTCGAGATCGCGAGCCTCCAGCTCCTGCCCGTGTGGGCGCTGAGAAAGTCGGCGAGTGGCTGATACTTAAGATACATCAGGCGTGGGTTGTAAAAACCCACGACACCGAGGACCAGCGGAGCCCGGACCGCCTCGCCCGAAGGTTTGGCCGGCTGAGCCTCGGGCGTCATCCCCAGGGAGCCACCACTAGCCATCATCAAGCCCACCAAGACAAGCAAAAGCAAGAGAAGTCTAGATGGACCGCACGATTTCGACGACGCACTCATCTTCACCCCTCCCTTCGTCAATGCGAACAACGCGTACGAATCCCGCCTCGGAGGCGGCGTCTGCCACGGTCTGATCCAAGCACCAGACCCAGCAGGTCTCCAAAGCACTGTGTTCCCGGGCAAAGGCAACGGCTCGAGCGACTCCGTCGAGATCCGCGAGCACCCAGCCACTGATCGGCAGTGCGCTCATCGTGATCCGCGCAGCGGGTCCCATGGATGCGCCGAGGCGCACGACCTCCGCACCGGCATCTTCAAGCGCCCACGCAAGGCGGGGCAACCGGCGAGGACAGATAATTCGCACGCCATCGAGCTCCCGGCGGGAACCCTGCGCGAGTAGCTCGGCGCGGCGAACGGTCGGCCCGATCACGAAGAGTGCGGGCGGCTCCAGTGCGGCCTCCTCCACGGCCTGAACAAGCTCAGAAAGCGAGGCTCGCACGCAACGAGCCGCGGAGGTCGTGCCCCGCTCGATCATCGCTGCCGGTGTATCGGGCGGCATGCCGTGAGAGAGCAGTTCCGTGATGATTCGCGAAAGAGCCCCGACCCCCATGTAACCCACGAGAGTCGCATGGCGCTCTTGAGCTAACAGATCCCAGCGCACCTGCGGACCGAGCTTTTCGCGTGACTCATGGGCCGTGACGAGAGTCAGCTGAACAGCCTCTCCTCGATGCGTGACGGGAATACCTGCTTGGGCTGCTGCCGCGATGCCCGAGCTCACGCCGGGAACGATCTCAAAGGCGATACCGGCTTTGGTGAGCACCTCAGCCTCCTCACTACCCCTCCCGAAGACGTAGGGATCGCCTCCCTTGAAGCGAACGACACGCTGTCCTTCACGCGCTAGGCGCACGAGCAAGCGGTTGATCTCCTCCTGAGGGAGCGGATGCCGGCCCGCGGTCTTACCGACATCGTACAGTGTAATTCGAGCAGGAAGATCCGGCGGCAACGCAGCCTCGGCAAGGCGATCGAAAACGACCGCATCCGCCGCGAAGAGCAGCTCACGCCCCCGAAGCGTCAGCAAGCCCGGCGAGCCGGGTCCGGCCCCAACGAGGGCCACCCTTCCTGGCCTTTCGGACCTTCCGCCACTGAATCGCGCGAGCTTGCCGGTACACCACGCATCGATTTGCTCAGATGACGGCAAGCGGGCTGTCAGCGTCTCGGTATCGAAGCTCGCCGCAAAGAAGGCGTCGTAGATCTCCTCCTGCACCGCGGCATCTATGCCGCCGCGACGAAGCGCCCGGCGCAGCCGGGCGGCCTCCTCCGCCCATGCGGACCAACCTGCCTGATCGAGCCCATGCTCGAGAGCCTCGCGCAAGCGGCGAACGAGAAACGGGGCTTCTCCTCCGCTAGAAACAAATAGCTCCAGCGGACCGAGGCGGACGCGACCTCCGAGATGAAAGGAGCAAAGCTCCGGATCATCCGCGACGTTGGTAAAAATCCCAGCTGCGTCAGCTTCTTCGAAGACTTTTCGGTTCATCTCCCGCTCGTCCGTCGCTGCTAAAACGAGGGCGAAAGACCGCGTATCGCCGCCGCGAAAGGCACGCCTTGTCAGCTTCAAACGGCCCGCGACCGCGAGCTCCTCCAGCTCTGAAACAAAGACGGGCGCGATGACTGTCACCTCAGCGTGCTCGACGAGCAACCCACGGACCTTGCGAAGCGCGACCTGCCCCCCACCAACAACGAGGCAGCGGCGCCCCACAAGATTCAGTCTGACCGGATACATCACGTCCTCCCGAGTAGCTTTCTCATCACAGTATGAAGACACGCGCGCCCGCGCGCAGCCCAGCCCCAGGTCGACACTGGCGCGCTGCGCGTCACAGGCCGAGAAAAAAGCTCTTGGCAATGCTGGTGCCGTGGAACACCATGCCACTGGAGCTGGAACCGCCAACGACAGCGCGACCCGCTCGAAGTCGATCGTGCTCGGCTTAGAGCGCCGCCCGCCGGCGGCGGCGGCAGGCGTCCTTGACGAGGCGCGCTTCCCCGCTCTCATGCGCACCGCGCGATCGCACCCACGAGGCCCAATCCTCAAGCAGCTCGTGGACGATGGCTCGCGCCGCAGCGATGGCCTCCTTGCGCTGATGGCTCTGCGCCTCGAGGCGCTGCGTGAGACCCTCGACATCGACCAAATGCAAATGCTCGACTGGATTCTCGGGCCGTTCGAGGTTGCGCGGCACGGAGAGGTCAACTCCGACGAAGGGAACACTCCGGCCGCGAGAGGCCTCTATCAGCTCCTTCGCACTGATGACCGCCTCACGTGCCCCGGTAGCGCAGACGACGGCATCCACTTCGGACAGCGCGGTCGCGCGCCAGTCCCAGGCAAGAACGCGGGCGCCGAGAGCTTCGGCAAGCTTCTCCGCGCGCGCGTGGGTTCGATTCGCGAGCAGCAGCTCGCCGACGCCGCGTTTGCGAAGCCGACAGGCCGCGAGCTCGCCCATCTCACCAAGCCCGAGCACGAGAACCCGCCGCTGCGCGAGAGAACCGAGCAACCCCTGCAAGGTCGCGACGGCCGCCCCGGAGAGCGAACGCCCACCGCTCGCCACTTCGGTTTGCGAGCGCACGCGTTTGCCGACGCGAAACGCCGTGTGAAACAAGCGGTGGAGCAATGCGGCCGCCTGACCTCCATCGCAGGATGCTCGGTAGGCCCGGCGGAGCTGCATGAGAATCTGATCCTCTCCGAGCACCGCCGACTCGAGGCCCGCAGCAACCGTAAACAGATGCTCCGCCGCATCCTCGCCACGCCGAATGACAAGGGGCAGATCAAAACCTTTAGGCGGCTCGGGAGAGCCTGTCAGCCATGTCCAGAAAACGCCGCGGACACGACAGGGGGGCAGGTTTTCAAGGTAGAGCTCGAGGCGATGGCAGGTCACCAGGGCGACGCAGCCCTCCCCGTCCCTTAGCGACGCCGCCTCGCCGCCCTCCAGACGCAACGCGTGAAAGGCCGCGAGAGTGTCAAGCGAAACACTGCGATGATCGATGCCGATCTCGATGATGCGATCCAAGCGCCTCACGGCAGATCTCCATCCAGCGGAATCTCCGCCATTCCCGCGGCGCGACGCCAGGACAGCCCGCCACCGAGGTAGCGTACGCCGCTGTCACTGCCGCCGAGATAACGCACGAACTCGGCGCTTCTCGTACCATGCGCGCACAATGCCGTCCAGCGCTCACCGTCCTCCGGGCGCCATCCCGAGCGAGCCGAAGCCAATTCACGTTCGAGCAGCCGACGGGCGGGAGCTGCCTGGCGCGCGCGCTCCTTCGGGAGGCGGAGATCTAGAACACCATCTACAGATGCACTGGCGATTGGCGCCGTGGCCTCGACTCCCTCCTCCTGATTGGCCGCGACAAAGGCCGCGACAGCCAAGGGGTCGAGTGCCGGCGCGAAGGGCGGCGCGTAAGCATGCTCGAGAGCGGCTAGCTCGTCGATGGTTGCGCCGTGCGCGATGTAGGCCGCGGCCTGATCGATCGGAGCGCAAGCATTGCCCTGGGTGATCACCTGCACGCCGAGAACCCTCCGAGTCCTGGGCTGGTAGACAAGCTCCAGGTAGAGATTCGGCGTTTCCGGCCAGTAGTGCGCCTGCTGCTCCGTTGTAATCCACGCCGAACGCGCGTCGAGGCCCTCGTGCCGCGCACGCGAACGGGTCAACCCCACGGCCGCCACATTCCAGTCGAAGAGCTTGACAGCCATCGCGCCGGTCACCGGCGGAAAACTTAGATCTCGACCGGCCAGGATATCGGCGAGCAGTCTTCCTTGGCGGTTGGCGAGCGACCCCAGCGGATAATGACAGGGCTGGCCACTGACCGCGTGCTGAAGCGCGATGCAATCGCCCACCGCCCAGAGGTGCTCCTGACTCGTAGCCAAGCGCTCGTCAACCAGGATCGCGCCCGAGTCGCTAAGAGCCGCACCCGCCTGCTTGGCAAGCTCCGAGGCCGGTTCGGCGCCGACGGCGACAAGAACGAGCTGTGCGAGAAGCAGCTCGCCCGCAACAACGACACCGACCTCCTCCTTGCAGACAAAGCGCTCGACACCTGCGCCGAGGCGAAGATCGACACCAGCTTCCCGAAGCTGGTGAGCGGCAATCGCCGCAACATTTTCATCAAGCATTCCGGGTAACGGCGTCTTCGCAGCCTCGACAAGAACAAGCTCGACACCCCACAGGCTGTGTAACGCCTCGGCCAGCTCGCAGCCGACCAAACCAGCACCGACGATGATCGCGCGCTCGAGCTGCCCCCGCGCGAGACGCTCTTTGATCGGCCCAAGGTCATCCAGGAGATGGAAGGTCCGGATGCGCGGATCCTCCGGCTGTCCTGGTAGGCAACGCGCCCGCGCACCGGTCGCCAAGACCAACTCGTCCCATTCGAGGGTGGAGCGACCATGAGGGCCCTCAATAAGGAGCGTGTGCTGCGATAAGTCCACGCCGGTCGCCCTATGGCGGGCAAGAATGCTCAGGCCCTTGCACTCGCGAAAGAAGGCATCATCGCGAAGAGCACCATAGGAGCTCCGCCTCAACTCGCTCGCGTCCTCGATGTCTCCGGACAACACATAGGGCATGCCACAAGCGCCATAGGAGTAGGCCTCCCGAGCCTCGACGACCTGGATCGTCCACTCTGGGCGTAGCCGCGTCAGGCGCGCTGCGCAGCGCAGGCCCGCCGCAGAGGCGCCGACAACCACGACCTTGCGGCCGACGGCGGTCACGAGTTGCGCGTCTCCGTCATGAGCTGCCCACGCTCCGCGAGGGTCATCTTATAAAACACGGTGATCAGCAATGCACCAATGGCATAAATACCCACGGCGATCAGCGTCTCCGGCAAGGTCGGTCGATAGCTACTGACGTGGCCGAGTGGGCTAGGAACCTGGCCCGTGACGACCATTCCGAGGCCCTTGTCGATCCAGATCGAAATAACCGTCGTCACGCAGCCCAAGCTCAGGAGAGCACCGGAAACCCGCCAGCGCCCACTGACGAGGATCAACGCGCTGAGCACGGCAAGCACTGCCGAAGCCCAC
>CAYSMT010000065.1:0-9715 GCA_964432135.1 uncultured Acidobacteriota bacterium | reverse complement strand
ATCGGCGATCATCTTGGGCTTGCGTTTCTCAAAGTAGTTCGCCGCGAGCAACACCTGAACCTTCTGCTCCGGGATCTCGCGAATCAGGCTAGCAACATGGCGGGCCGTCGGCGGAATACCAGGCTTCGGCTCGACATAGTCGACGACCTCGAGGCCGAAGAGGGTCGTGAAGTAGACCCAGTTCTTGTGGTAGCAGATGATTTTACGGCCACGGAATGCACGCGCCTTGCCTAGCCACCCACCAAGCTTATCGGCGATGCCTTGCTCTTCAAGAAAAACAAGCAGCCTGCCCTTCGCCGCGAGCGGATCGAGCAACTCGGATCCGAGGATGCCGAGCAACTCATCCCCATAAAGGCGCTGGTCGATCTCTCGCTGGAAGGCTGCGAGCCCGGCTTGGTAGTCCTCACAACCGCCAGGATCGACCTTGCACAAACCAAGCGAGATGTTCTTGGCAATGATCTTCGCGTTCAAGGGCGAGGTCTGGATATGGGGGTTACCGTAGATGTGAATGTCGCCTCCAGTGCGCGAGAGCGAGACAGGCTTTTGCAGCAACTCGATTCCGTGGGCTGCCGCGACATATCCTGGTGCGCCGTCGACGATACGCCGATTGCCAGACTTATTGATCAGCACAGGCGCCCAAAGTTCAAGATCGAGACCGGTGCTGACGAAAAGATCGGCACCGCGCAGCATAAGCGCGTAAGAGGGCTTGGGCTTGATGAAATGCGCGTCCGCAGCTCCGGCCACGATGGCCTGGATCTTGATGCGTTCACCGCCAATCGCCTTGGCGATGGAGGCGTAGTCCTGAATCGTTGTAACGACTTGGATCGGCGCGGCCACTACCGGTAAGAAGGCAGCGGAAACAATCAAAGCGAGTAGAGCTCGTGCTCTAAATAACATGTGTGCCTCCAGCTCAATAGTTTTCATGTTTGTGGGGCCCGGCGGCCAGGGTAATCTGTAGCCAGTACTTGCGATCGATGCCGCGCAGGCTGTCGTCTCGATAGCTCATCTGCGCACGCAGGCGCACGAACTCTGACTGCCAGAAGGTCAGATAGGGGCTCAGGCCCCAGACGTGGCGTTGGGCACCATGCTGATCATCGACGCGATCGAAGCGCAGCCCGGTGATCCAATGAGGCGAGAACTTGAACTGCGCGTAGGCATAGCCTCCCCAGCTTCGCGCATCCGGATGGCCATCCCGCTCGCGCACGGAACGCAACAACATGCCTCGCACGAGAAACTCGCGGTAGAGCTCCCGGCCGGCTGGATACCAATCGTAGCTGAAATCGAGCGCTGCGAAGTGATGGTCGAGGCCCAGCTCGCGGTCTTCCTCTCCGTTCAATCCGGTCAGACCAATCTCGAGATAGCTGTTTTCGTTCAGGTCAAAGTAGTTTTTCAGCCGGGCGAGCAGCGCCGGATTATGCCAGTCGGCGCCAGCAAAGGCGACCTCATTGTCGCCGTTGCTCACCTCAACCGTCAGCTCATTGGCACTCGCCCAGGGGTGGGGAATCATCCAAGCGAGAGAGACACCTGTCCCCGAAAGGCCCTCCTCACCAAAGCTCTCCTCAAGAACCCAAGGCGCGTCAACCTGATCGAGAGCGTGCTTGTGCCAACGGTTGAGCACGCCGAATTGAGCGCGCTTTTTCCCTGCTGTCAGGCCTAGACCACCCGGCAGATGGAACCAGGTGATGTAGGCCTCCTCGAGCTCGGGAGATTCTCCCTCGGGCACGCCGAGCACGAAGTGGGCACGCGAGTACGGATCGAGGTAGGACTGGATATCCAAGTCCCAACCACCCGCCGAGAACTCCTCCTTCATGTCATCTCCGCCACGAGCAAACATGTTGCCGGTGACCGAAATCTCTGGGTTGAGCTGGGGTTGCATCCGGGTACCCGAAGTGAAGCGCGTCCCGGCGTCGGGTGTATCGACCTGCGCGGAGCGCGCCGAAGCCGCGGCCCGCGCGGCTGCCGCGCGGATCTCGGCGAGTCGGCTCGTGGCGGGCGCACGGGCCGACTGCGCTTTGAGAGCGTTGATCTCTCGCTTAAGCAGTTCGAGCTGCACCTCAAGCTCTGTAATCTGCTCCTGCAGGTGAGCGATCTGCGAGGCCGACAGCGCAGCAAAAGCGAGCGGCGCGTTCTCCGGTAGCGAATTCGAATCCGGCGTGCTCGCGCGCAGAGGAGAAACAAGCAAAGCCAGGAACATGCAACATATAAAAAAACGGAAACGAAAATGGGTAGCTCGCATCGAGGATCTCCTGTCGACGATCACCGGAGGGCGCGTACCCCGCTCCCGAAACCAGCCGCTGCGAGGCAAGATGGCGATCCGGGAGCAACCCGTCACGACTGGCTCAGCCCCTCGCCCTGAGACGGGAGACTCCACAAGGGAATCGCGGGGCTGCATGGCGACGGATCGCGCCGACTCTGGTGAGGGAACACGAAGCACCGGGAACAGATCCCGGCGACGGCATATCGTCCCTCAGCTCTCGAGCGGGGGGCCCCGAAGCCGTTGGAAGGGCTGGGCACGCAGCGGCGGCAGGCAGGGCGCCACGAGCGCGACGGGCCATGAAGCGACGGGTTCGATGACAGCTTCGACTTCACACAGACGTGCCTGTGAAGCACGGCCCAAGATGCAAGCCAGGCAGAAGGGCTCGGCTCCATCAGAACGCTGCGAAGCCAGCGACTCCGGGACAGCCTGCTCTTCCGTGGCCGCCATTCTGTGATACGAGCAACGCGCGCCGTGATTGTGCGGCAAAACGCCAAGCAGAGACGACAAGGAAAGCACCACCGCGAAAAGCGTGGTTAGCCGCCTCACCCTACTGTCAGACCGGAGCATGAAGGCATCATGCTCCCCGACATTCGACCTGTCAAAGCCGCTGCTATCTTGCGATTGGGTACGTTGTGCTTCCCCCCCACCACCCGATGCCTTCAGCTCGCAGCTCCCGCGCCAGGCATATCTGTGCTTGAATGAAGGCATGAAATACGATGCGAACAACTCTTCAGTAATGGCATCCCTCTTCCTTCTCCCGGTCGCCATCTGTCTTCTTACGAGCTTGCTCGGAGCTTGCCGCGAGACCTCGAAGTCGGCCCAAAGCGCACCTGACAAAGCCTACCTGCAGGAGATCGACGCATGGCACGCTGCGCGGCATCGAAGGCTCAATGCGGCCTACGGCTTTCTCAGCCTGACGGCCCTCGCCTGGCTCGAGGCGGGAGAAAACAGCGTTGGCGCAGACCCGGCGTGCGAGGTTGTGCTGCCTCAAGACAAGGTTCCGGAGCGAGTGGGCGTCATCGCTTTCGACGGCGAACGAGCCATCTTCAGAGCAGCGCCGGGCACCCATGTCACCCTCGACGGGCAAGAGGTGCGCCACGTGACGCTACGAGATGACAGCCCCGGCCCGGCAGACCAACTCCGGGTCGGTGACATCAAGTTCTATTTGATCGAGCGTGGCGGACGCTACGCAATCCGCGTCAAAGACCCGGACGCTCCCGAACGTGTCGCCTTCCATGGCGTAGCCGCCTTTCCAACTGACCCGGCCATGCGTATCGAAGCCCACTGGCAACCCTACGACGCGCCACGCGAGGTTGAGATTGTTTCTGCCGTTGGCACCATCGAGAAAATGTGGTCTACCGGGTTCGCGGAATTTACGGTCAATGGAAACGCCTGCTCGCTCGAACCATCCCTCGCGAGCCCCGATGCCGAGGAGTACTTTTTCATCTTCAAGGACGCGACAAGCGGTGAGACGACCTACGGCGCAGGTCGCTTCCTCATCGCCGAAGCGCCTCAAAATGACCGCATCGTGCTCGACTTCAATCGGGCTTTCAACCCACCTTGCGCCTTCACGGCTTTCGCAACCTGCCCCCTTCCCCCTCCCGGCAACCACCTCGACGTCGCCATCGCCGCGGGAGAGCAGGCACCCCACCGCTGAACCCGACGCGGATCTGCCATAGTCCAAGATATGTCCCCGGACAGATCTTGTTCGTAGCTGTCCTGGATTCGCTGTCAGACGGCATCGTGTTGCCTCCCGCACGCCTTCGCCGTAACTGGAAACCGTGAAGATCTTCACACCACTGCCCTCACTTCCCGAGGTGGCGCGCCTCACCGTCCTCGTCATCGCCGTGCTCCCCGTATGGGCCTCCATATCGCTTGCCCTCGCTGAGGATCTACCCGTCGAGCTCTGTGACGGCTGGGATGAGGACCGGGATGGCAGCGTGGA
Organism: uncultured Acidobacteriota bacterium; assembly: GCA_964432135.1. GTDB lineage: Bacteria > Acidobacteriota > Polarisedimenticolia > J045 > J045 > JANTFM01. Next base: position 5,513 of record CAYSMT010000065.1, on the reverse strand, counting down.
CGAAGGCTGCCCAAGGATCTGCAACGACCCCCGAGTCGCCGGCCCGGAAAAGCTCGTCAACCGGGAGGGCGCCGACGCCGCAACGGGGAAAGATCGCAGCCTGGCATGGGACGGCAAGGGGTACGGCGCGGTCTGGGCCGCCCTGAACCGCTGGGACAGCCAGATCATGTTCAGGAGACTCGATCCGTCAGGCCATCCCTTGGATGCTGCGATCCCGATCAGCGTTGTCGGTCCCGGCGAACGCGAACCCGTTATCGCCTGGTCGGGCGCAGGCTTCGGCATCGCCTGGTCCTCAGAGGACGCAGGGTTACCTCACATTTTCTTCGCACTCGTCAATGCATCCGGAACACTGAGCGTAGGCCCTCTTCAGGTGAGCACCGGCAGTCAGGATGGCCAGCGACCATCGATCGCATGGGACGGCGAAGCGTTCGTTCTGGCGTGGTCCTGGTACAACTCCCGCATCCACATGCGCCGCGTCAGCCTCGAAGGGACGCTTCTCGGCGTTGAAAGCTGCGTCACCTGTGACGAGCCTTCGGGCGCTGGCCGCGTCTCGCTTGCCATTGCACCACATCTGATCGGCTATGCCTACTCGGACGGCCACGGCGCCATCCGCTACGCGGAGAGCAATCCCCAGGGCACACCAACCGGAGCGGCCCTGATTATCGTGACGGACCATGGCGCAGGCCTGCCCACCATGACCTACGGCGACGGGCAGTTTGCTCTCGCCTGGTTCGACCGCCGAACTCCCGGCGAGGAAGAGATTTACTTCAACCGCGTCAGTCCCGGTCGCGTACTCCTCGGTCCCGAGCTACTGATCTCCAGCGGTCAGCACTACGCCCACGACCCTTCTCTCGTCTGGACGGGGAAGGAGTACCTGCTCGCGTGGGTTGGTGGCGACAACCCCGGCTACGAGGTCTACTTGGACCGGCTGAGCCCCGCGGGAAACCGTTTGGGCACGACACTCTCATTCCCTGCCAGCAGCCGCCCCTACTCCCGAGGCACGCTTGTATGGGGAGGTGGACGCCCGGCATTCCTTCGCGACGAGGACGAGTACCTCTTCCCCCGCGCCCTCCACTTGCGCCTGCTCGACTGCTGCACCGATGACGATGGAGACTCGGTGAGTTGGTGTGACGGCGATGAGGATGACGGCAACGCCCAGAGCTATCCCGGTGCCACGGAGCTCTGCGACGGAAGGGACAACGACTTCGACGGACGGCTGGATGAGGGTTGTGCCAGTTCATGCGAGGGATCTGCGTGGGTCGCCAGCTCTCTGGCAGCAACTCAGAAAAGTGCTGGGATCTCTCTCGCAACGCGAGGCACAGCACCACGAGCGTTCGTCGTTCATGAGGACGAGACAAAACCAGGGGTCCAGCTCGTGCTCACGCGCGGTGGACCGCCCTGGAAGCAGAGCCCGGTCGAACGGGACGAAGCGAAAAGCGGATCTCCCTCCTCGGCCTGGACCGGCGCCCGTGTCGCTACGGTTTTCAGCGATCAGCGCTCCACTTCCCTTGCGCTCCGCTACACCGCGCATGACAGTCGCGGCAACTGCCTCGTGGCCGATCTCCCCCTGAACCTGCCGGTAGCATCCGAGACCGTTCCTGCACTGAGCTGGTCTGGCCGCAAGCTTTCGTTGATTCACGACGAGGGCAACGGTCCGCTTTACTCCATGCTCACGACAGCAGGAGCCCGACTACTTTCCAGCACGAGGCTCGCCCGCGAGGGCGAGAGCGCTCTCGCCACCGCCGACGGAGGGCAGATCGTCGTGATGACCCTGGCCCCGGTCGAGGGAGGGCGAGAAATTCGGCTTGAGCTACGCGACACCTACGGCTCCGTGGCCAAAGGACCTGTTGTTCTGGCGGCATCGGCGCCTGGACGCAGTGATCCTGCCGTGGTGGCGACCAATAGTGGCTTCCTACTCGCTTGGTCCGAACCGCCTCCAGGAGGAGAACTGCGGGAGCTTAACGTAGCTGCCACGGACAAGACGCTCGTGACAACCGCTACGCCGACATCGTTGGGACGCAGCGGCGGAGACGCGAGAAACCCGGCCCTCGTCTACACGGGAGAGGAAGTCATTGCCATCTTCCGCGACTCTCGCGATGGAGGCAGGCTGCGACCCTTCCGCGTCCGCCTGAGCGAGCTCGCCCAGCGTCTCGGACCTGATCAGTCCCTGGGTTCAGACCGGGACATCGGTATTCCGCACGCGTCATGGGATGGTTCGGAGCTCTGGACCGCATGGACTCGCCAAGCCAGCTCGGCTCGCGAAGTTCGCCTGGGACGGCTCCGCTGCCAAGCTGCGCCTACAGCATTTCGTGTAAGGCGCCTACGTATTCCAACGACCTCTCTTCTTCGTTGGGATGCCTCGGAAGCCGCCACCTACGACGTGATCAGCGGCGATCTGGCCCGCCTGGCCTCAGGCTTGGGTTTTTCCGCGGCAGCAGATACCTGCGAAGCGAGCCAGCTCACCCAAACCGAACTCTCGATTCCCGCGCGACCTCTACCGCGCTTCTACCTCGTGCGGGCACGGGTGGCCAACACTCTGGGGAGTTGGGATCCGGACGGCATCACCTCCACACCCAAGCGCGATGCGACGATTCCCTCCCTTTGCCCCTGAGCTTCTCTTCAAAAGCACCCACGCCTTTATGCAGGCGTGACGCTTCCCCGCATCGCCTTTGGTCGCCCAGGTATAGGACTCGCTTTCGAAGCTTCGCCCAAGACCGAATAACCCATAGGCTTGCTCATCGATCCAATACGCCACGCTCCGGGAAGCGGAGGCGGCGAAGCGACACCTCAGCCGTTCCGGCTGCGGCGGGGCGCAAACGGGGAAGAAGTCGAACGGCGACCGAGCCGAAATCTTCGATGGTCGTGTACCAGACAGGAAGTGCAATCAAAGTAAAGAGGGTCGAAGAGGCAAGACCACCAATGACGGCGACAGCAAGGGAGTCGATCAGCACGTCGACGACAACGAAGTCGGAGATAGCCAGAGGAAGCAGACCGAAGATGGTCGTTACAGCGGTCATGATCACGGGGCGCAGGCGATCGCCGCAGCCTTCGATCAGAGCATCCGTACGAGACTGACCCTCACGGCGTAACGCGTTGACATGGTCTACCATCACGATGCCGTTGTTGACGACAACACCAATCAGGATAATCAGACCCATAAAGGCGATGACATCCAGGCGAAAGCCCGCAAGCCAGAGAACCCAGAACGCGCCGAAGAAGGCTAGCGGCAGCGTAATTAGAATCGCGAGCGGCTGCAGGAAGGACTCGAACAGAGCCATCATCAATAATACGACGATCACCATCGCCAGAGACACGCCAATGGTCATCGTCCCCAGCGCCTCGTCGCGCTGTTGACCCCACTGTCCGAAATCCCAGCTATAACCTTCCGGCAGAGGGAATGATGCCATGCGGGCGGCGATTCTCTCGCGAGCCTCGGAGGTGTTGATGGTATCGTCCTTGAAGTTGGCCGAGACCCAGAGGGTGGTTTTCCGGTTCTCTCGATGGATCATGGCCAGCGTCTTGGCGAATTCGACATGGGCCACGGCAGAGAGCTTCACGGGAGGCTGTCCAGAGCGAGGAATCGGGAGCTGTTCGAGGGTCTCCCGACCCGGACGCAACTCCTTCGGAAGGCGAACCATCATCTCGATCTCGCCACGCCGACCTTCGAAACGTCGCAAATGCCGGCCGCGAAAGGCAAAGCTGACAGCGTTCGCGATAGACTGCGGCGTCAACGCGAGGTTGCGAGCCTTGTCGGTGTCGATCACGATGCGCAGCTCTCGTTGACCGTACGCACTCGGCCCGCGCACCTGATCAATATCGGACACGACCGAGAGCCATCGCTCCGCACGCAGAGCAGCCTCCTGTAAGTACTCCGGGTCATCTCCATGCAAGGCGATGGCCACTCGCACGCCTTCATCACCTGAGTCCCGCCACCACTCGGGTACGCCGACGCTGAGCTTGATGCCGGGAACCACCGGAAGGTTCTCCTTGAGTTTACGCTTGAGAGCTTGGATCGCCTCCTCGGAGGCCGCACCCTCGGGCAAGTAGACACGCGTATGGTCCTGGCTCCACATTTCGCTGTAGATCGAGTAGATGCTCGAGATGCCAAGCTGCTCCTTGTTCTTCTCGAGCCAACCCTCCACCTGCTGCACGTACGCCTTATGAACCGCGAGCGGAACTTGATCGTAGACTTCGTAATTAATCCGTACATCGCTGCGAAGCGAACGCGGTTCACCGTTCTTCTCGATCTTGATGATGGGAAGGAACGCACTGCCCGCCAGAGCAAAGAGCAAGATCAGCGTAGTGCTTCGGTGCTGCAAGGTCCAACCGAGAAGCGCACGGTAAGCGGGCAGTACGCGAGTCGTCATCAACGAACGCCCCGTCTCCTTTCGAGCTTTGATTCGAGCAGAAACAAGAGGAATGAACGTCACCGAAATCAATAGTGAACAAATCACCGACAGGCAGATTGACAGGGCCACCACGCCCATATAGATCGTCATCGGGTTCTTCTCGGCGACAAAGAGCCAGCTCCAGACGAGCACGGTTGTGGCGGTCGAGGCGATCACCGCCAGGAAGACTTGCCTCACTCCTAGCTTGGCGGCGCTGCTCTCATCCATGCCCTGGTCTCGAAGGCGGTGAATGTTCTCCATCACGACGACGGCGTTGTCGACCAGCATGCCGACACCAAGCATCAAACCCAGCAGGGGTAACACATCGAAGCTCGCCCCAAGCAAGTAGAGTGCCGCGCAAGTGACGAGCAAAGAGAAGGGAATCGCCACGGCAACGACGGCGGTCGTCTGCCAGCGGCGCAGAAAGAAAAAAAGCACGAAAACCGCTAACAAACCGCCAATGGCCCCCGCGTTGCGCAGGCCGGCCAGAGCTGTGCGGATCCTCTCGCCGGCATTGTCCCAGACCAGAATCTTCACTCCTTCGAGCTCCGGGTCTGCCTGGATCAAGGCGATGCGCTTCATCGCCTCATCGATGGTCGCCACGGTGTTGGCGGAAGGCTCCTTGTAGATATTGATGCCCACGGCAAAGCTGCCATCAAGATGGCGCGCGTAGCCCAGCTCCGGCTGCTTCAGACTCACTGTAGCCACATCACGCACCCGCGTACCGATATTGTTGAGCCTGAGCCTGCGGATCGACTCGAGATCTCGAAAGCGTCCCGTAGCGCGAAGGTCGTATCGGATCAGATCACCACGTAGCGAACCAAGGTCCAGGTCGAGGTTGGCAGCCTGCAAATGCGAAATCAGCTCTCCAGGAGAAATGCCGTGGGCGCGCAAAGCATCGAGATTCAACTCGATCCAGACTTGTTGGGCCTGCACCCCGTAGAGGTCCACCCGAGCCACTCCACGAATGCGCTCCAGGGGACGTCGGATGCGGTGGTCAAGCAACTCCCAGGATTCGGAGAGGTCGCGCTGGGCGGAGATCCGCCCTTCGAGAATCGCACCCCCCATTGGGCCGCTCTGATCGACGCGGATGACGATGTGCTCGATATCAGCAGGCAAGCGAGG
>CAYSMT010000064.1:0-9746 GCA_964432135.1 uncultured Acidobacteriota bacterium | reverse complement strand
GCGTCGATCTGACATACAGACAGTGCAAACGCACGTCCCCAGATGCGATAGACTCTGCCCTCGCGCACATCGCGAATGTGTTCGGTCGGACAGATCGCGGCACAAGCACCGCAGCCGACACACTCCTCCGGAGGTTCGCCACCGAAGGTACCTACATATTTTTTCGCACCACGCTCGATCGTCGCAATTGCGCTCGTGACATAGCTCGAACAGATGCGGGTGCATAGCCCGCACAGAATGCAGGTCTCGTCTGCGGAGGTAAAGCGCGCGCGCGCGACCCCGTGCTCGCGGGCGAGACGCCGAATCGCGGGCACTTCGGGGCAACGCGCAAGCAGCGCCTCGACAGTCATCCGCCGCGAACGCTCGACAAGCGGAGAAGAAGTACGAATCTCGACCCCACTCTCGGCCGGGAAATTGCACGCAGTTACGAGCTTGCTTCGACCGTTACGAACGAGCTCAACGACACAAAGCCGACAGGCCGCTTCGGGTTCGAGCGCGTCATCATGGCAGAGGGTTGGAATGCGCAATCCATAGCGGCGCGTCAGCTCGAGGATCGACTCTCGCGCACGAGCCTCAACCTGGCAACCATCAAGGGTGAGCGTAACGAGCTTGTCCCTGGACTTCGTCGGTGTTTTCTTCACAGCATGCTCCTCACCGGCGAACAACTGCATCTTTGGGACAGACGGAAAGACAAGCGCCGCACTTGATGCAACCCTCGACGTCGATGACGTGAAGCTCCTTTCGCTCGCCGCTGATCACGTCGACCGGGCAGGCCAGCGCGCAGGCATGACACTCATCGCACAGCTCGGAGAGGATCGTATAGCGAATCAACGCCTGACAAACACCGGCAGGGCAACGTCGCTCCTCGATATGCGCGATGAACTCCTCGCGGAAATGTCGCAGCGTGCTCAGCACAGGGTTTGCGGCACTTCCCCCGAGTGCGCAAAGCGATGAATCCGTCATCCACTCGCCGAGTTCCGCGAGCAGGTTGAGATCTTCGTTGATGCCCTCGCCCGCAACGATCCGAGACAGGATCTCCCGCGCCGCCTTGAGGCCCTCGCGACAAGGCGTGCACTTTCCGCAGGACTCTTTGAAGAGGAAATCGACGAAGTAGCGTGCGACGTCAACCATACAGGTTTGATCGTCCATGACGATCATGCCACCGGAACCCATCATCGAGCCCGCGCGAGCCAGTTCCTGGAAATCGACAGGCAGATCGAGCAGTGATTCGGGAAGACAGCCCCCAGAGGGGCCACCTGTCTGGACCGCCTTGAAACGCCTGCCCTTGGGAATGCCGCCGCCTATGTCGTAGATGATCTCGCGCAGAGTCGTCCCCATCGGGACCTCGACAAGACCCGTGTTGTTGATCTTGCCGACCAGCGAGAAGATCTTCGTCCCCTTGCTGTGTTGAGAACCCAGGGAGGCGAAGTGCTCCGCGCCTTCGCGGAGGATCTTCGGAACGTTGGCCCATGTCTCGACGTTGTTCAGCGTGGTTGGCAGATCGTAAAGACCGTGTTCGACGGTGTGCACATACTTTGCGCGCGGCTCCCCCGGACGACCTTCGAGCGAGGCCATCAAGGCTGTCGACTCTCCGCAAACGAAGGCGCCGCCACCACGACTGATCGTGATCTCAAAGTCAAGCTCCGCGCCAAGTATCCCTGCGCCCACTAAACCAGCCTCCCGAGCCTGTTCGAGCGCGGCCGCGAGGTTGAGCACGGCGAGAGGATACTCGTTACGCACGTAGACATAGCCCTCCCGCACGCCGATCGCATAGGCCCCGATGAGCATCCCCTCGATGACGGCATGGGGATTGCCCTCGAGTAGCGATCGATCCATGAAGGCTCCTGGATCACCCTCATCAGCGTTGCAAATGATAAACTTGCGTTCTCCCGCAGCCGCGCGGCAAGCAGACCACTTACGGCCGGTCAGGAATCCGCCCCCGCCACGACCGCGCAGCCCCGAACGCATGATCTCGTCGATCACTTCCTCCGGTTTCATCTCGAAGAGTGCGCGCTGCAACCCCCCGTAGCCTCCCAGCGCGAGGTAGTCGTCAAGACTCGCCGGCGCGATGACGCCATTGTCGCCGAAGACGCTGCGCTGCTGGTTAGAGTAGAAAGGAATGTCATATTCGTGGGCGATACGCTCGCCACCGGCTTGCTCGCGGTAGAGCAAGTCCTCGATGACCTCGCCCTTCGCGACGCTGCGACGCACGATCTCGGCAACGTGCTCCTTCTTAATCTTGGGATAGAAGATCTGTGACGGGCGGAGGACGGCAATCGGACCCTGCTCACAGAAGCCATGACAACCGGTGATGACGAGCTTGACCGTGTCTGCAAGACCCTGCTCGCCGAGTTCTCGCTTAAAGGCCTGCGCAACCTCCTTGCAGCCGGCGGCCTGGCAACCCGTTCCACCGCAGACGGTGACGAGACGACGGCCCAGCGGCCGCGCGGTTTCGGCCGAGGTGCAGCGGGCCTTGAGTTCGGCGCGTGTGGTGATGCGGGTCATTAGGAAGACTCCCGCTTTCGAATCCGCCGGATCTGGCGACTCAGACCTGCCACGCTCATGTGCCCGCGGTGGACACCGTCGACCTCGACGACCGGACCGATGGCGCAGGCGCCGACGCAGCCGACCGATTGCAGCGTGAAGACACCGTCAGCGCTCGTCTCGCCGGCCTCGATGCCCATCTCCCTCTCGGCGGCGGCCAACAGCAGGGGCGCTTGACGAACGTGGCACGCCGTACCCATGCACACTCTCAACAGGTGCTTCCCTTGAGGCTTGAGCGAAAGAACGTCGTAGAAGCTCGCCACCGAGTAGACCTGGGCCCGGGGCACGGAGAGCCCCACGGAGACCTCCTCCAACGCGGGCCCCGGCAAGTAGCCGTATTCCGTCTGGATGTCCTGCAAGACCATGACGAGACTTGCCTGCTCGCGGGGGTATTTTTCGAGGATGGTCTCAACCATGGGAGGAGCTCCATTACAAAGCAGTTAGCCGACTTTAGCGCAGGAATGGCCATCAGCAAACTGTCGGGAAGCTCTTGACGTCAAGTTGCTGTATTTCAAATGGTTATAGTCTCGATTCCGGCTCGACACCGAGCCCATCAGCCAGGCGGTTGACGTAGTTGAAGTAGGCGGCGACCTGAACCGCCGATAGGATCTGCTCGTCGCTGCCGCCGGCCTTTCGAATCGCAGCCAACTCCTCCTCGGAACAGCTCCACGGGGCGCGGGTCAGCTTCCTCGCATAGGCGAGCAAGAGCGCCTGCACGAGGGTCAGTGCGGGCTCGGGATCGTCGGAAAGCAGGATATCCAGCTTATCTTGGGGAGCCTCAGCACGGAGGTCCGCTTCATGGGCTTCAATTCAATAGTGGCACTCGTTGAGCCGTGAGACGGTCACACCGATTAGCTCACGAAACCAGCGGCTGAGCGGAGCCCTCGGTGTCGTCGTCGTCGTCGTGTACAAAGCCATCGAAGCCGAGAGTGCTGGCGGATCAAGCGACTGTGAGCGCACGATGCCAAACACCTTGCCGGAACGCTTGATCGAAGCGTCGTAGATCGCTTTGAGTCGACCCTGCGCCCGATCCAGCGGAACAACACGGATCCATGCCATGAAACACCTCCTTGGTGGCAGGTTAACCTCGTATTGACGCACCACAAAAACGTTTATTTCCCCGCCGGCTGAAAGAGCCAGCCGTGATATCGTCTCGTGCAAATTCTCTCGGGGCCCATCCCCATAGATTCTTGGAGGTGCGAATAACATGAGATCCCACTGGATGCTGCTCGTCGTGCTGCTCGTGGCCTTGATGCCCCTCGCCTTCGGGCAGGAGTGCGTCGCATGCCACAATAAGGTCACTCCAAAGATCGTCTCCGACTGGGAGATCAGTGCCCACTCCGACAACGCCATCGGCTGCTCGATCTGCCATGGCGCAGAGCACACCGGCACCGAAGACGTTGCCAAGGTCAAGCTTCCCACCCCGCAAGTCTGTGCGGGCTGCCATGATGAGCAAGTCACTCAGTTCAGCGCCGGCAAGCACGCCCTTGGCTGGGCCTCCTTCCGAGCGATGCCAACAACCCACCAGCTTCCGATGGCGATGGTCGAGGGGCAGAAGGGCTGCGCCGGCTGTCACAAGATCGGGCTCAAGAGTGACGAGGAGATGCGCGCCCTGAAGAAAGGCGGCGCGGGCTTCGGTGTCGCCTCCTGCGATGCCTGTCACACACGCCACACCTTCTCACTCAAGGAGGCCCGTGCACCCCAGGCCTGCCAGAGTTGCCACATGGGCTTCGATCACCCGCAGTGGGAGATGTACTCCTCGTCCAAGCATGGTGTGCGTGCGCTGCTCAAGCAAAACGGCACTCTACCCGAAGGCACGGCGGCGCCAACCTGCCAGAGCTGCCACATGCCGGCCGGCAACCACGAGGTGCGCACGGCCTGGGGCTTCCTCGCCGTGCGTCTCCCACTTCCCGAGGACCCGCAGTGGAAGGCCGATCAATTCACGATTCTTCAGGCCTTGGGTGTACTTGACCCGGAGGGTAAGCCGACGGGCCGTCTCGACGTCGTTAAGGCCGCGGATGTTGCGCGTCTCGATCAGACCTCCTTTGATAAGGAACGTGCGAAGATGCTCGCCGTCTGCTCCGAATGCCACTCCGAGAACTACGCCAAGCAACAGTTCGCGGCAGGAGACGAGATGATTAAGCAGGCCGATCATCTGCTCGCCGAGGCGATTCGCGTCATCGCCGGGCTCTATAAGGACGGCGTCATCGACAAGCCAGAGAGCTACACCTATGCCTTTCCCGACCTGCTGACCTTCCATGATGCCCCGCGGGAGATCGAGCAGCGGTTGTTCGAGATGCATCTCAAACATCGCATGCGCGCCTTTCAGGGTGCCTTTCACATGAATCCAGACTATACTAACTGGTACGGCTGGAGTGAGATGCTCAGAGATTTGACAGCTATCAAGGAGCAGGCTGCCGAGCTGCGCGCCAAAAAGGTCACCGCGAAGTAACCCCCCCTCACGCAAAGATTACCAAGGGACACGCCGCCGCGTGTCCCTTGTTTTTCGGCACGAGAAATCCCGCGCAGATCGCTACCGAGCCAACTTCTCTGACGCTACGCTACAACCACTCGATCGCCTTCACGGCCATGTTGACCACGAAAACGCGCTCATTGTTGCCCTCCGTGTCGGCTGGCGTGATAAAGAAGCCCGGCGCGAGACGATTGCAGCCCACCGTAAAGCCGATCAGAGACTCGCCATCCGTGAAGATAACGCGCAGACGACGCCCCACACCCGCAGCCGTCTCGAGGCCCTTCGGAATGTGATGCGTCCTCTCGCCCTCGAGGGTCTTGACGAAGAACAGGGCTTTGAGCTCGCTCACCTCGACGTTCACGACCTCCGAGGCGCCTTTCCCTTCCTCTTGCAGGTGAAACACGGGCTTGTTCGGGAAAAAATCCTGCGTCGTCCCCTTCAAGAGTCGACCATCTCGATAGCGCACGACAATGCGTACACTGCCACCGATCCCTGTCATGACGCACCTCCAAGGAGATACTCTTTCATTCCCAGCCACCATGTCCCCGATCACAAGCACCCATTGTACACAGCGAGCCACACTGATCGGTGCCTCGCTGATACACTCACGCCGTAGAAGAACTTCCGTCGGATAAACCCGCTCTCTCAGCAGGGCGCACGCGCCAGATGAAGCCCTTCCCAATTAAGGACACCATGCGAGACACGCTCGAACGCTTCAAACCTGCTGCCTCACGTAGGATCCACCTCTTCGTAGCGGGGCTTATGTGGACCCTAGTCGGTCTCGGGCTCGCAGCCGCAGGCATCGTCTGGTGTCTCGGCGCGGGTCTTCCTAACGCCTTTTTCTACCTCATCCCCGGGGTCCTCGTCGGTATGCTGAAAGGGGTCTTCGTGCTCTCACGCGCCGCCCGTCGATCCGCCGAACGCATCGAGAGCCGCGGCGATGGTGTCTGCCTGGGCGGCTTCATCTCCTGGGGCAGTTGGGGTCTCGTGCTCGTAATGATGGGCACCGGAGTTCTCTTGCGACACAGTGCCCTACCTCGAGCTTGGCTTGGTCTGATCTACACGGCTATCGGCAGCGCTCTTCTCACCGGTAGCCGCGTCTTCTGGCGGGTCTTTGTGCACGTGCGGCAGGGGTGAACGGTCGCCTCCTCCGAGCAAATCACCCGCCCTGCTCACGGCCCTCAGTCGCGCCAAACCCGTCCAATTTGTGCGGCGCACCATTTCACCCACGCAGTGGCGGCGCGGCCAAGGTAAGATCTTTTGCCAGAACCGCCAAACGGAACCACGAGGAGCCCTGTGGCCAAGAAAGAGCCCGCACCACCGCCGAGCAGCGGAAAGGACAGCCCGAAGACGAGACGTCGCCAGCTCTGGGTCACCAACTCGGAAGGGCATCGTGTCCCCTTCCTGCGGGGAATGATCACCCACGACCTCGTCCAACGGGGGATCGAGTTCGATGACGCCTACGCAGCGGCTCGGGCACTGCGCGACCTTCTCGCCGAGCGGGAGGAGGTGTCCACCGCCGAGATCCGCGACCTGCTGCAACGACATCTTGAGCAAGCTCTCGGACTCGACCTGGGATCCCTGTCGCTCGAAACCGAGCTGGCCGGTCCGGGCCTGCGCGTCGTCTACAACGGGCAGGAACAACCCTTCTCGCGCGGTTTACTCGCCCGCAGCATTCACGCCGCCGGTGTCGACTTCGACCGCGCCTATCGGCTAATCGGCGATCTCGAAGCCGAGCTGCGTGCCGAGGGCGTCCAGAGCCTGAGCAGTGACGAGATTGTCCGCCGCGTCGGTGCGCTCCTCGAACGCCTCGAGGGCAAAGCCGCGGCGCAACACTATCGCCTCGTGCGGCAAATCCGGAGACTGCCACGCCCGTTAGTCATCTACCTCGGCGGCGCGAGCGGCACGGGCAAGTCGACCCTCTCCCTCGAACTTGCCCCGCTGCTGCGCATCTTTCGGGTCAACGCGACGGACACTATCCGGCAGGTTATGCGCATGGTTTTTTCACCTGCGATCCTCCCGGCGCTGCACGCGTCGAGCTTTGAGATCGCGGGAACAACCGATACGTGGAACCTCGACGATCCGGGCGAACGCTCTTTCGATGATGACTACGTTCGGCGTTTAATCGCGACCTTTGAAGAGCAGTCCACCCGAGTCAGCGTCGGCGTACGCGCTGTAGTCGAACGTGCCGTTTCCGAAAACATGAGCATCCTCGTCGAAGGCGTACACCTCTACCCCCCTCTCGTTCCCTTCGGGGATCTCGAGGGCTCGTGCTACCAAGTGCCGCTACTGATGGCCTCCCTTGATGAAGAAGCTCATCGCGCGCGCTTTCTCCAACGTGCACGCAGCTCCCACCGTCGCGCCGAACGATATCTCGAGCGCTTCGAGTCGATCCGCGTCGTCCACGACTTCCTCCTCCAGCTCGCAGAGATGTACGAAACACCTCTGCTCGAACACAGCAGCGGCGACGCCCCCGTGGAACGTGCCTTGCGCCTGGTCACAAGCACGCTACGGCGCTCGATGCCCTCGCTTGGCGCTCCGGGCTGGGGTCAAGAGCACGAAACGGCGCCGACTCTACTGCTGATCATCGACGGCCTAGCGGATGGCCCGGTGCGCGTCCTCGGCGGGCGCACGCCGCTGCGGGCCGCCAACACGCCCGTGATGGACCGTCTGGCCCGGGAAGGACGCTGCGGGCTGGCAGACCCGATCTCTCCCGGCGTCGTTCCTGACACGGCGGGCGGCACCTTGGCCTTCTTCGGCCAATCCCCGCTCGCGATGAAACGCGGGGCCGTCGAGGCACTGGGTGCCGGCTTCAAGCTGCGGCAAGGAGACATCGCGCTGCGCGGCAACTTCGCCACTGTTGACAAAAAGGGCTGGATTATCGACCGGCGGGCGGGACGAATCCGCGAGGGAACACAGGACCTGGCCCAGGCGCTTGACCACCTCCGCCTCCCCGGGGAAGCCGGCGGCGACGTCGAAGTCCTCGTCAAGGCAGGTACCGAGCACCGAATAGCGATCGTTCTCCGGGGGCAAGGACTGTCCACCGCCTTTGTGGGCAGTGATCCTGGAGACGGCGCCCCCATCGGCCCGCCGCTCTCGCCACGACCGCTCGATCCCCACGAGAAAGGCGCTGCCCTAGCGGCGCGCATTCTCGCGCTCTTTGAGAAGCAGGCGCACAAGGAGCTCGCACAACACCGGGTAAACAAAGCCCGGAGGAAGGCCGGGCTGCCTCCGGCTAACGCGATCCTGACGCGCGAGCCCGGACGGCTGCACCACCTGTTACCCCTCGAGGATGCGGGTGTGCCACTGCGTATCGCCTGCGTCGCCGGCGACAGCACGATCCTCGGCGTCGCCGCCTGGCTCGGAGCCACGACGATCTCATCGGAGGAGATGACGGCCAACCTCGACACAAAGCTCGGCGCCAAGTTCAAGGCCGCGCGCAAGGCTCTCGATCGCTCGGAATTGGTGGCGTTGCATGTCAAAGGAGCCGACATCGCTTCCCACGATCGGCGACCGGGCGAGAAGCTGCGCTTCATCGAGCGAATCGATGCCGCGCTCGGCGAGTTGCTCGAGAGCTACCAGGGCGAGCTCCGTATCGCGATCGGCGCGGATCACGCGACCCTCTCCGAAAGCGGGCTCCACTCTGCGGATCCCGTGCCGATTCTCATCTGGGGCACGGGCATCGAGGCGGATGAGGTCAAGCGCTTCGACGAACTATCCGTGATCAACGGCGAGCTGGGACGAATCCCGCTGCAATCGCTCCTGAGCCAGCTCTACCAGCTCACCTGATCTCTCCATTGAGAAAGTCTCGAGGGCAAAAGCCCTCGAGATAGCTCTCCACGCACATCGATCAGGAGAGCTTGTGCAGCTCGATCAAGGTCTCAACGACGGCAGGGTCTGCAAGAGTTGTTAGATTGCCGAGATCGCTGTATTCACCTGCCGCGATCTTGCGCAGAATGCGCCGCATGATCTTGCCGCTGCGCGTCTTGGGCAACCCGGGCACAAGGAGAATCACATCCGGGGTTGCGATGGGACCGATGACGTGGCGCACCTGCTCCTTGAGCGCACCCACGAGCTCCTGATCACTCGTGACAGCCATGTTGAGGATCACGTAGGCGAAGATGCCTTGGCCCTTGATCTCGTGAGGAAAACCGACGACGGCGGCCTCTGCAACAGCCTCATGGGCTGCGAGTGCTGACTCGACCTCGGCCGTACCCATACGGTGACCGGAAACGTTGATCACATCATCAACGCGTCCCGTGATCCAGTAGTAACCATCCTCGTCCCGACGACAACCGTCGCCCGTGAAGTAGAGCCCGGGATAGCGCGAGAAGTACGTCTCGTGGAAGCGCTCGTGATCACCGTAGACAGTGCGTGCCTGACCGGGCCAAGTCCGTGCAATGCACAGGTGGCCGCTGACCTCATTGCCCTTGAGCTCCGCCCCGCTTTCATCGACGATCAACGGCTTGATGCCAAAGAAGGGCAAGGTGGCCGACCCAGGCTTCATCGGTGTCACGCCGGGCAGTGGCGTGATCAAGATCCCGCCTGTCTCGGTCTGCCACCATGTGTCGACAACGGCGCAGCGACCCCCACCGACGACGTCATGATACCAACGCCATGACTCCGGGTTGATCGGCTCGCCGACGGTGCCGAGGATACGCAGACTCTTGCGCGACGAACGCGTCACGCAAGCATCGCCCGCACGGGCAATCGTACGGATTGCGGTCGG
>CAYSMT010000063.1:0-9755 GCA_964432135.1 uncultured Acidobacteriota bacterium | reverse complement strand
CGCCTCGGCGTAGGCGGCGAGCACGGCCTCCCGCCCGGCGAAAGCCGCAACAAGCATCAGCAGCGTCGACTTGGGCAGGTGGAAATTCGTCAACAGAATATCGACGTAGCGGAAGCTGTGTCCGGGAGAGATGAACAGCCGCGTGCGGCCTTCCCCGGCTCTCGGCGCTCCCCCAGCATCGGCCGGTCGAGACTCCAGCGTCCGCGCGACCGTCGTTCCCACGGCCACGATGCGGCCCTGCCGGACACGAACTTGAGCGATCTGGCGCGCGGTCGCCTCGGGAAGGTGGAAGGCTTCCGGATGCAGTGTGATGTCCTCCACGCGTTCCTCGTGCAAGGTACGAAAGGTGCCTTCCCCGACATGCAGGGTGAGCGCTGCTCGACCGATCCCGCTCTCTTCAAGGCGATTGAGCAAGCTTTCGGTGAAATGCAACCCTGCTGTCGGTGCTGCGACAGCGCCCTCCTCTCGGGCGTAGATCGTCTGGTAGCGCTCGCGATCGTGTGCCGTGCGCGGGTCCGGCTCCTCACGGCGGATATAGGGCGGCAACGGCGGAATGCCGTGACGCGCGATGGCCTCCGCGACGGAGTCCGCCGCCACCAACCGCACGCGGACTGTCGCGCCGGCATCGGGCTCGTCGAGCACGCAGCCGCGCAGACCCGCATCGAAAACGAGCTCGCTGCCCGGGTGGCAGCGGCGCGAGCAGCGCGTCAAGGCCCGCCAGACCTCCAGAGACGGCGCCGAAGCCTCGAGGCGCTCGAGCAGGAAGAGCTCGATACGCCCACCGCTCGCCTTGCGGCCCAGGAGACGCGCGGGCACGACGCGGGTGTCGTTGACCACGAGCAGGTCTCCGGGAGCCAGAAGAGCGGGCAAATCACGAACCCGGTGATGCGTCAGCGCCCCGCTCGCGCGATCAAGGACGAGCAAACGCGCCGCATCCCGGGGCTCGATGGCCTCTTGTGCGATCCGCTCGGGGGGGAGCTCGTAGTCAAACAGTCCGACGTCCATGGCGAGCAGCTTACCCCCAGACGGGCGCGACGATCAGCAAGGACACCACCACGATGACCACCAACGCGATGACGTTAGCCCCCAGGCCCGCCCGGATCATGGTGGGCAGTCGAACATATCCTGTTCCGAAGACGATGGCGTTCGGCGGCGTGCTCGCCGGCATCATGAACGCCATCGAGGCCGCCAGAGCGGCGGGGATCATTAGCAGCGGTGCGGACAAGCCGAGCGAGGCGGCCGTTGCCGCAAGCAATGGGAGGATCATCGCCGTGGAAGCGGTGTTCGAAGCGAACTCTGTCAACGACACGACAGCCAAAGCAATGAGAAAGACGAAGAGCGGCGCCGGCACCTTGGCGAAACCAACGATACCCTCTCCGAGCAGCCTGCTCAGACCTGTTGCGACGAATCCCTTGGCCAGCGCAAGCCCCCCACCAAAGAGCAGCAGCACCCTCCAAGGAACCTCCATCAACGAAGCCCCGTCAAGCAGCTTACCCCCTTCTTTTTCGAAGGAGGGCAGCAAGAACAGGGCGAGCGCACCCACGATGCCCACCGTCGCATCCTTGAGATAGGTCGGCTCGGGAAACAACACCTGCCAGAGAGGACGCGTGATCCACGCGAGGGCGGTGAGCACGACGACGACCGCCGTCAGCCATCCGCCGCGCCCGACCCGGCCGAGAGCCGCCAGCCGCCTCGTGACGAGCTCGCGCCCGCCAGGTAGCCGCCGCACCTCGGGGGGATGAGCGAAGAACACGAGCCAGACCCACACGGCAGGAAGGACGGTGACAACGACTGGAATCCCAACGAGCATCCACGCCGCGAAGGAAATCTTCACACCGGCGAGCTGCTCGAGCATGCCGGCGAGCAGGACGTTCGGCGGCGTCCCGACCAGCGTCCCGACGCCCCCGATCGAGGCGGCGTAAGCGATGCCGAGCATGACGGCAACTCCGAAGTGAAAATGCCCCGGGCGGGAATCGACCTTACACTCCTCTCCCGACAACTGACCTGCCGCGTGGTCCACTACCGCCAGCCCAACGGGCATCATCATCGCCGCGGTTGCCGAGTTGGAAACCCACATCGATAGGAAGGCCGTGACGGCCATCATTGCGAGTACGATCAGCCGCGGCCGGTCTCCGACGACTGCGACGACCGCCAGCGCCAAGCGGACGTCCAAGCGCCACCGGGACAGGGCACGGGCGAGCAGGAAACCCGAAAGAAAGAGCATGATCAGGTGATGACCGTACTCGGCACAGGTCTCGCCAGCGCCGAGGATGCCCAGCGCGGGGAAGAGCACGATGGGTAAGAGGCCCGTCGCAGCGAGCGGAATGGCCTCGCTGACCCACCAGCTCGCCATCAGGAAGGCCACGGCAGCCATCCTCCGCGCCGCCAGCGTCTCGGGCCCGCCGAGCGGTGCGAACGCGAGAACGAGAAATCCCAGCACCCCGATCACGAGCCCGACACCGCGCGAGACGCCGGCGCGATGAGACATTGAGTTCATCGGCGATAGGGGATCGGATCTTCAACCCCCGCCTCATGAAAAGCGCGCAAGCGTAGCCAGCAGCTCTCACACACGCCGCAGGCCTGCTCGCCATCCTGGTAGCACGACCAGGTCATCTCGAGTGGAGCGCCGAGCTCCAGACCGCGCCGCACGATCTCCGCCTTGCGCAGGTGCAAGAGCGGCGCCTCAATCGTCAGACCCCGAGCCGCCTTGGTACCGAGCTGCGCCGTCCGCTCGAAGGCCTCGAAAAACTCCTGCCGGCAATCAGGGTAGCCGGAACTGTCTTCTTCAACAGCACCGATCCAAACCGAGGCTGCGCCGAGAATCTCGGCCCAGGAGACGGCGGCCGTGAGCAGGTGAGCATTTCTGAAGGGTACGTAGCTGATCGGGATGCCCTCGCCCGGGGGCCCCTCTGGAAGAACGATGCTGGAATCGGTCAAAGCCGAGTGGCCCAGCTCTGCGAGAAAACGCAGCTCGTAGACCCGCTGATGAACAGCTCTTATACCGTAGGCACGGGCGATCGCCTCGAAGGCGCGGCGCTCTCGCTCTGCGGTGCGCTGTCCATAACTCACGTGGAGCAGCGCGAGGCGATGCTCACGCGCCGCAAGCGCCGTCGTGACGCAGGAATCGAGCCCCCCCGACAGGAGGACGACGGCCAACGAATCACTCATGGTTCTATTCTCGCATGTCAAAGGAGTTGTGGAACCTGTCGGCATGTTCCGAGGACAGCATCTCAGGCGCCGCGTGTCTTACTCGGCCAAAGAAGTCGGTGAAGCTGAATCTGGACCCGCGCCTCCAAGCGATCGGAGAGAACCCACTGTGCGAGCGTATCCGCGGCAAGCTCTCCGTGGACCGGGGAGAGAAGGATCTCGCCAGGAAAGCTCTTCAGCCTCTCACGCAGCAGCTCCCGAGCCATCTCGTAGTCGTTTCGATCCGCGACGACGAGCTTGAGCTCGTCTCCCGCACCGAGTTGGTCGAGATTGGTCCACCTCATGCGATCCGTCATCTTGGAGGCGGGTAACTTGATGTCGAGCACGATGCTCACCTCCCGGGCAACCGCAGAGACATCCTGGTCGCCCCCCGTCTCGAGGACGACGTCGTAGGCGTGCTCGGTGACTAAGCGCTCCGCCAGAAGCAGGAGATCGGGCTGAAGCAGCGGCTCGCCACCTGTCAGGCAAACCCGGGAGAGACCTGTGCTCACCACCCAGGACTCAAGGGATCGCAGGCTCTGCTTTCGCCCGCCAGAATAAGCATAAGTCGTATCACACCAACGACATCGTAGCCCGCACCCCGTGAGGCGGACGAAGGCGCTCGGCCAGCCGGCGCGGCAACCTTCGCCCTGAATCGAGACGAAGGTCTCGCTGACCTGCAGAGTTCTCTCGCTCAGCCTCTCCCATAGAGCCCCCTTGCGGTGGCGGCTAGGAGCCCGCGGCGTATCAGCGAGCGAGGCCCCGCTCCGAGCTGTCATCTGAACCTCTCCGTATCGGCCCGCCCGGGGCGAAGACCGCGGCGGACAGTCTACCCGGCGGGGCCGCGCTTGCACGTCAAACGCCTGTAGCGCGCAGCAGAACCCCCTGCGTCACACCCCGACAGAGTCGATGATGAAAGGCTAATGTTTTCCGCGCCGCGACCGACTAGGTTTTTGTAGAGAGGCGGAGCTGGCGAATGGGTGCGTGCGCGTCGTCAGCTCCCGGAAAAGACTTCTCCCGCGTCGACCGCGTTCTTTCGACCGCGGCGGGGGTCGCCACTGGCGGAGACGAGTCCATGGCTGTGATCGAAGACTGCGATGAAATCGTCAAGGAATTCCTTGTCGAGAGCTACGAGAATCTAGACCAACTCGACCGAAATCTCGTCGAGCTCGAGCAGGACCCCTCCAATCGAGAAATTCTGGCGAGCATCTTTCGGACGATTCATACCATCAAAGGCACATGCGGCTTCCTCGGCTTCGAGAAGCTGGAGAAGGTGGCCCACGTCGGGGAGAACCTGCTGAGCAAGCTCCGCGACGGAAAGCTTGCCCTCGACGCCGAGCGAACCTCGGCCCTGCTCTCGATGATCGATGCTATCCGAGAGATGCTGGCATCGATCGAAGAGCACGGCAAAGAGGGCGCGGCCGACTACAGCACCCTTCTCGAGCGCCTCACGCTGCTCCAGCAGGAAACGGTGGAGGCAACACCGACACCCGCGCCCGCGACAAGCGAAACGACGACGCAGGCCGCGGCTCCGACAACGCCCGACCCGGCGGGGACACCGCAAGGGCCTGGGCCGAGCGAGGCATCCCCAACACCCGATAAGCCGAAGCCCCCCATCGCAGAGCAGGACACGCGAAGACCCGACCCCCCCCCCAAGGCGTCGCCGGCCCAGCAGACCCCTTCCGCGACGGGTGGCAAGCACCTGTCAGAAAGTACGATTCGGGTCGATGTCGAGCATCTCGACAAGCTGATGAACCTCGTCGGCGAGCTTGTGCTGGCGAGGAATCAGATCCTTCAATTCGTCTCCGGGCAGGAGAACGCGGCGTTCATCTCCACATCGCAGCGCCTGAACCTGATCACCACCGAACTTCAAGAAGGGGTGATGAAGACCCGCATGCAGCCTATTGGCAACGTGTGGAACAAGCTGCCCCGGGTCGTACGTGATCTCGCCCGCTCCTGCGAAAAGCAAGTCCGGGTCGTGATGGAAGGCAAGGAGACCGAACTCGACAAGACGATTATCGAGGCGATTCGGGACCCCCTGACCCACCTCGTGCGCAACAGCGTCGATCATGGGATTGAAACGCCCGCGCTGCGCCGTGAGCGGGGCAAGGATGAGGAAGGAACGCTGCTGCTTCGCGCCTTCCACGAAGGAGGTCAGGTCAACATCGAGATCATCGATGACGGCGCGGGGATCGACACAGAGATACTCAAGGCCAAGGCCCTAGAAAAGGGTGTCATTACGCCGGATCAGGCGGCACGGATGGGCGAACGCGAACTGCTCTTCCTGATCTTTGCGCCGGGCTTCTCAACAGCCAAGAAGGTGACCAAAGTCTCAGGCCGCGGTGTCGGCATGGACGTCGTCCGGATGAACATCGAGAAAATCGGTGGCTCGATCGACCTGCAAAGTCAGCGTGGGGTCGGCACGACGATCCGTATCAAAATTCCCCTGACGTTGGCCATCATTCCCGCCCTGATCGTCAGCAGCAAGGGCGAGCGCTTCGCGATCCCGCAGGTCAACTTGCTCGAGCTGGTGCGTCTCGAACGCGATCAGATCGGGACGAAGATCGAGAGAATCCACGGCACGCCGGTCTATCGCCTGCGCGGCAACCTGCTTCCTTTGGTCTCTCTCGACGAAGCGCTGTCACTGGCAGACGAGCACAGCCAGGATGAGGAGGACGGCGCGGCTGCGGTCAGCATCGTCGTTCTGCAGACCGATGAGCATCCCTTCGGATTGATCGTCAGTGAGATCAACGACACCGAGGAGATCGTCGTCAAACCCCTCGGTAAGCAGATCAAGGAACTCGGAAGCTATGCCGGCGCAACGATCATGGGAGACGGCCGCGTCGCATTGATTCTCGACGTCGTCGGGCTATCCAAGCGTGCGGGAGTGCTCGGAGATCTCTCGGAGGAACGCTTCGCCAACAAGCATGAGCCGAGCATGAGCGGGCTCGGCGAACGACAAACCTTGCTCGTCTTTTCTGTTGGTTCCGAGCGTCGGATGGCCCTGCCGCTCGAGCTGGTCGCCCGTCTCGAGGAGTTCTCCGCCGAGGCCGTCGAAACCAGCGGGAGCGACATGGTCGTGCAATACCGAGGTGAGATCATGCCCCTGATCGAGCTTGCGGGAGTCTTTGGCCTTGAACGCTCGCATCGCGAACGCTTGCCCGTTGTCGTTTTCGTGGATGAGGGTCGAAGCGTGGGCCTGATCGTCGAGGAGATCCTCGATATCGTCGACGAGCACATCGATGTCCGCAAGGAAGCCAACGACCACGCGGGACTGCTCGGTGCCGCCGTGATCCAGGGCAAGGTCACAGAGTTGCTCGACGTGAAAGGAGTCGTTCGCACGAGTATCTCAGAGGCGAAGGCCCCCCCGCCCAGCGCGGCGTGCCTCACGAGCGAAGGGAGGCGGTGATGGCGAACAGACGCCAGTTCTGCACCTTCCGCGTGGATGATCTCTTTCTCGGAATCGAGGTCTCGAAGGTCCAGGAGGTCATTCGCTACCACGAAATGACCCGTGTGCCACTCGCCGCGCGGGAAGTGAGCGGGTTGATCAACCTGCGAGGGCAGATCGTCACGGCGATCGACCTCCGGCAAAGGATCGGCCTGCCTCCACGGAAGAGCGGGCAGCAGCCGATGAATGTCGTCATCAATCTCGATGACGGTGCGGTGTCTTTCCTTGTCGATGATATCGGCGACGTCCTGGAGCTGGATGAGATCGACTTCGAGCCGGCACCCGAAACACTCAAGGAAAGCATCCGAGACCTGGTCTCGGGTCTGTATAAGCTCGGCGGCGAGCTACTTTTGGTGCTGAAGGTCGAAAAAGCGGCGGAACCGGCGGCCACGCCGTCCGAGCTCGCCGAACTGACGAGGGAGTGAAGCGATGCGCGCACTAGTGATCGACGACTCACGGGCGGTCCGCATGGTGCTCTGCAAGTTCCTCAGAGAGCTTGGTCACGAGTCTGTGGAAGCTGGAGACGGCCTGGAGGCCCTCACGCAACTCGAGGTGTCGGAGCAGGTCGACATTGCTCTCGTGGACTGGAATATGCCCAACATGAACGGATTGGAGTTCGTCAAGGCCGTCCGCTCGCAGAGAACCTACGACGAGATGCGCATCATGATGGTCACGACGGAGACCGAGATCGAGAAGGTCGCATTAGCTCTGGAGGCCGGTGCGAACGAGTACGTGATGAAGCCCTTCACCAAGGAGATGATCCAAGAGAAGCTGCGCCTTCTCACGGAGTGTCCCATCTCGTGAAAAACAAGATTCACGTTCTGATCGTGGACGACTCTGTCGTCATCCGGCGTCTCGTTCGCAACGCTCTCGAGCAAGATCCCGAGATCGAGGTCGTCGGCACGGCGTCGAACGGAAAGCTCGCCCTGCCCAAAATCGAGCAGCTCGCACCCGATATCGTCATTCTAGATATCGAGATGCCCGAGATGGATGGTCTCGCGACGCTACGCGAAATTCGCAAGAGTCATCCTCGGCTCCCCGTGATCATGTTCAGCACGTTAACGGAGCGCGGCGCTGCAGCCACCCTCGACGCGTTGGCCCTCGGCGCCAACGACTATCTGACCAAGCCCGCAGGCGCCGGCAGCATGGCCAGCGCGATCTCGCTCGTCACCGAGACGATGGTACCGAAGATCAGGTCCTTGTGCGGCCGAATGCCGGCACCGCCGGCCACAGAACTCTCGGCGAAGCAGGTCCCGACTCCCCGACGATGCGGGGCCGGCATCGCCCGGCCGCAGGCCGTTGTCATCGCCGTATCAACCGGAGGTCCCAACGCGCTTGCACAACTGCTTCCCGCTCTACCGGACTCCCTCTCGGTACCGGTGCTCGTCGTTCAGCACATGCCACCGACCTTTACGCGTCTGCTGGCCGAACGCCTTGATTCGATATCGCCGCTTGCTGTGGCAGAGTGCGAGGACGGCGCCAGTGTGCAAGCCGGAAAGACATGGATCGCGCGCGGCGACCACCACATGCTCGTACGCAAGCGGGGCGCCGAAGTCGTCCTTGAAACAAATCAGGACCCGCCGGAGAACTCCTGCCGTCCGGCTGCAGACGTTCTCTTTCGTTCCGCCGCTGAGCTGTGGGGTCGGCGGCTATTGGGCATCGTCTTGACCGGCATGGGAAGCGACGGACTCAAAGGAGCCGAGATAATCCACTCCCAAGGGGGCGAGATCGTGGCCCAGGACGAGGCATCGAGCGTCGTCTGGGGCATGCCAGGCTACGTTGTGCGTGCAGGTATCGCCTCAGCGGTGCTGCCGATCGACGAGATCGCGAACGAGATCGTGCGTCGAGTTGGCGTGGGCAACGCGACCGTACCGCGGCCGCGCCTCGCGTCGAGCGGAAAGTGAGGTCGCTGCCATGGCTCTAGCTTCAGCGGATTTCGAGTACATTCGCAAGCTCGTCTACGAGCGAGCCGCGATCGCACTCGATGAGGGGAAGAGCTATCTCGTAGAAACGCGCTTGGCTCCTCTAGCCCGCACTCAGGGCTTCGCGTCGATCGAAGAGCTCGTCATCCAGCTTAGAGGCAAGGTTTTCGGCCGGCTTCACAAGGCCGTCGTCGACGCGATGACGACAAACGAAACCTCCTTCTTCCGCGACATTCATCCTTTTGAATCGCTACGCAAGGAGATCCTGCCCGAGATGCTCAAACTACGGGCGACAGCGCGCACCCTGACGATCTGGTGCGCAGCCAGCTCCAGCGGCCAGGAGCCCTACTCGATCGCGATGATCCTGCGTCAGGACTTCCCGCAGCTCTCTACATGGAAGGTGCGGATTCTCGCGACCGATATCTCAAGCACAATGATAGAACGCGCCCGCGCGGGCTGTTTCAGTCAGCTCGAAGTCAATCGCGGCCTACCAGCTCCCCTCCTCGTGCGCTTCTTCGAAAAGGACGGGATGACCTGGCAGATCAAGGACGAGATCCGCAAGATGGTCGAGTTTCGCGAGCTCAACCTCAAGGATAACTTCCCTCCGCTTCCCGGGGTGGACATTCTCTTTATCCGCAACGTACTGATTTACTTCGATGTCGAGACCAAACGCTCGGTCCTTTCCAAGATCGCCAAGGTCCTCAAGCCTGACGGATATCTCTTCCTCGGCGGTGCGGAGACAACGATCAACATCGATGCCTCCTTTTCCCGCCGGACGATCGGCAAGACAGTGTGCTACCAAAAAGGCGCCGAAAAGAGCGTGGGAGCACTCGCCCGATGAGCGCGGCAGGAGGGTTCGTCCACGATCGTTCCTTCACGCGCATTCCCATCGCTCTCAAGCTGACGCTTCGCACGACATCGAAGGAAACGAGCTATGACGCGGTTCGCGATCTCTCAATGCGCGGCGTCTTCCTCTACACGCAACAACCGCTCCCCGTTGGCTGCGAGTGCACGCTCATGCTGCACACAGGCTCGGCGGAAGATGCCGGTGTCACCTTCGAAGTCAGCGGGCGCATCGCGCGCACGGACGCCGAGGGGATGGCGGTGGAGTTCACGGCTCTGAGTCCCGAGTCCTATGAACACCTGCGTCTGCTCGTACTTTACAATGCTCCCGACACGCACCGCGTTGAAGCCGAGAT
>CAYSMT010000062.1:0-9760 GCA_964432135.1 uncultured Acidobacteriota bacterium | reverse complement strand
ATCTCGGTGCCGACCGCAATCTGCCCGAAAATGATCAGCAGCTCGGTGGCCGCCGGCCGGGCGATGTCTTCGATTTCGAGCTGCTCTACCCGGAGGACTTCCCGAACGAAGATTTTCGTGGCAAAACCATGCACTTCATGGGGGAGGTCAAGACCGTGCTGGTTCGGCATGTGCCGGAGCTGACAGACGAGATCGTCGCCTCAGCTACGGGTGTAGAGAATCTGGCCGAGCTGCGGGACAAGATCCGGGAGGGGTTGCAGGCCCGTAAGGAGGCCGAGGCGACAGCGGTCGCCAAGCGTCGCTTGCTCGACAAGTTGCTCGATGAGACGCCCTTCGAAGCCCCGATGAGCATGGTTGAGGGGGAGCTGCGCGAGCGCCTCGAGTCCATCGGTCGGAATATGGCGCGAAGCGGGATCGATCCGGACAAGGCGGGTATCGAATGGGAGAAGGTCATCGCCGAAGAGCGCGTCGCAGCGATGAAGGCCGTCCGTGAGGCGCTGCTGCTCGATCGCATCGCCGAGAAGGAAGGCCTTGACGTCGAGGCCGCGGAGATCGATCGTGCGATCGAGGGGATGGCCGCCGAAAGCCAGCAGAGTCCCCGGGAGTTGCGAGCGCAGTTGAAGAAGCATGGCGGACTTAAGGGGCTGAGGATACAGGTTCTTAGGCGCAAGTGCCTTGACTGGGTCTACGAGAAAACGGATATTTGTTGACGGGGATTCCCCGGGAGAAGAAGCGATGCCATTAGTGCCGATCGTCGTTGAACAGTCCGCGCGTGGAGAGCGCTCGTGGGACATTTTCTCGCGCTTGCTCAAGGATCACATCATCTTCCTTGGGCACCAGATCGACGACCAGATCAGCAATCTGCTCATCGCGCAGATCCTTTTCCTCGAGGCGGAGGATCCGGACCGGGACATCAACATCTACATCAATAGCCCCGGAGGGGTCGTGACAGCGGGCTTGGCGATCTACGACACGATGCAATTCGTGCGCCCACACATCCACACGATGTGCGTCGGGCAGGCCGCCTCAATGGGGGCCGTCTTGCTCGCCGCAGGCCACAAGGGTAAGCGTTCCGCCTTGCCGAACTCGCGGATCATGATCCATCAGCCGCTCGGTGGCGCCTACGGTCAGGCCACGGATGTCGAGATCCATGCCAAGGAGATTCTGCGCATCAAGGAGCGACTCAACCAAATCCTCGCCAAGCACACGGGGAAGGGTTTCGATGAGGTGCGCAAGAGCACCGAAAGAGACAACTTCCTTTCGGCAGAGGAAGCCAAGGAGTTCGGCCTGATCGATGTTGTGATCGAGAGCCGCGACTAGTGTCCGCACGGCCCTCGTAACTACGGTGGATCGGCCCCTGACGGGGCGTAGACGAGCATTTCGGGCCAGCGCTGCTATTCTGTTGGGGACGAAGGGAACGAGGTCTGACTGATGGCTGGCAAGAAAAAGGGTGGTTCGAAGGATGACGGCGACCTGCGTTGCTCCTTCTGCAACAAGAGCCAGCGGGATGTCCGGAAGCTCATTGCCGGGCCGACGGTCTATATCTGCGATGAGTGCGTCGATATTTGCGTCGATATCATCGCGGAGGAGCGTGAGCCTGAGCAGGAGACGCTTGAGAAGCGTCTTCCTAAGCCCCACGATATCAAGGATTTTCTTGATTCGTACGTTGTCGGGCAGGATCTGGCCAAGAAGAAGCTCGCCGTGGCCGTGTACAATCACTACAAGCGACTCGAGCTCTCCAAGGTCAAGGATGAGGTCGAGCTGCAAAAGTCGAACATCCTTCTGATCGGGCCGACGGGAACGGGCAAAACTCTCCTCGCACAGACCTTGGCTCGGATGCTCTCCGTGCCCTTCGCGATCGTCGATGCGACGACGCTCACCGAAGCGGGCTACGTTGGAGAGGACGTCGAGAACATCCTGCTCAAGCTGCTCCAAGCGGCCGGCAACGACGTCGAGAAGGCCCAGCGGGGCATCATCTACATCGACGAGGTCGACAAGATCGCTCGCAAGGGGGAGAACCCCTCGATCACCCGGGACGTTTCCGGTGAGGGCGTTCAACAGGCCCTGCTCAAGATTCTGGAGGGAACCACGGCCAACGTTCCCCCCCAAGGCGGCCGCAAGCACCCGCATCAGGACTTCATTCCCATTGACACGACGAATATCCTTTTCATCTGCGGCGGCGCCTTCGTTGGTTTGGACAAGATCATCGACCAGCGCACGGGCAAGAAGGCCGTTGGTTTCAAGGCCGACGTCCAGAGCAGGAAGGACCGCGACAACTTCGAGACGCTCACGCAGTGCCAACCCGAGGATCTCGTCAAGTTCGGGCTCATCCCGGAGTTTATCGGCCGGCTGCCGGCGACGGCAGCTCTTGCGGATCTCGATGCGGCCTCTCTGGTGCGTATCTTGACGGAGCCTCGCAACGCATTGGTCAAGCAGTATCAGAAGGTCTTCGAGTTCGAGGGTGTTGCGCTCGAGTTCACCGAGGAAGCGTTACTCACGATCGCCGAGCAGGCGTCCGAGCGCAAGATCGGTGCGCGTGGTCTGCGTTTGATCCTCGAAGAGATCATGCTCGAGTTCATGTACGAGATTCCGTCGTGCAACGATTGTAAGGAACTGACCATCACCAAGGATCTCGTCGAGCGAGGCAGTGCCGGCGACAGCGGCCTGCGTCTGATGGAGAAGGCGGGCTGACGCGGCGTGGCCCACTGCCGCCGCACGAGCGAAAATGACCTCCACGCGTGTTGAGAAACTGCCGATGGTCCCGCTTCGGGAGGCCGTCGTCTTTCCCAAAACCATGGTGCCCTTCGTCGTCGGCCGTCGTTCGTCGCTCAAGGCCCTCGACCGCGCGCTCGAGGGTTCGCGCAGGATCTTCCTCGCCTGCCAGCGGGATGCAACGGCAGATGAACCTCAGCCCGAGGAGATCCACTCGTTGGGCACGATCGTCACCATCGTGCAATCGCTCAAGGTCGCTTCAGGCAATGTGCGTATGCTCGTCGAAGGTGTCTGCCGGGCTCGAGCAGTCGAGATGCTCTGTTCTCCGGACGGCTATCTCGTCGCTGAGGTCGTTCCTGTCGACGAGCGTCTTGGTGACAGCGCCGCCGTCGAAGAGCTCTCGCGCACATTGCGGGGGCTCTTCGAAAGCTACGTCAAGCTCAATCCAGCCCTGCCCGCCGAGACGGTGCTCTCGACAATCCGCGGTAGTGATGCCGGTCGCCTCGCCGACACCATCGCCGCGCATCTCGTTGTCCGGGCGGAGCTCAAACAGGAGTTGCTCGAACGTAGCTTCGTACAAGAACGTCTCGAACGGCTAGTGCAACTCATCGAGGCCGAGATGGACAAGCTCGAGCTCGACCATTCGGTCAACGGGCGCGTCAAAGAGCAGCTCGAGCGCGCGCAGCGCGAGTACTACCTGTCGGAAAAGATCAAGGCGATCCAGAAGGAGCTCGGCCGCGGCGATCGCGAGGAGGAGTTCGAAGGGTTGCGCGAAAAGATCAATGCGGCGGGAATGCCCGCACCTGCGC
Source organism: uncultured Acidobacteriota bacterium (assembly GCA_964432135.1). GTDB lineage: Bacteria > Acidobacteriota > Polarisedimenticolia > J045 > J045 > JANTFM01. Next base: position 6,239 of record CAYSMT010000062.1, on the reverse strand, counting down.
AAGAGAAGGCCCTCGCTGAGTTGCGGCGCCTCGAAGCGATGCCTGCCGTTTCCGCGGAGGCGACGGTAGCTAGGACCTATCTCGACTGGCTTGTCACCGTACCGTGGAAAGCTCGCTCACGCGAGAAAAAGAATATGAAGCGGGCCCGCAAGATCCTCGAGCGGGACCATCACGGCCTTGAAGAAGTGAAAGAGCGCATTCTCGAGCACCTCGCCGTCAGCCAGCTCGCGCCCTCGCGGCGTCAGAATACGATTCTCTGCTTCGTCGGGCCTCCCGGGGTCGGCAAGACCTCCCTCGCGCGCTCGATCGCCGAGGCGACTGGTCGCGGCTTCGTGCGGCTCTCCCTCGGGGGCGTGCGGGACGAGGCCGAGATCCGTGGTCACCGCCGGACCTACATCGGAGCCTTCCCGGGGCGCGTGATCCAGATGATCCGCAAGTCAGGCACCCGAAATCCGCTTTTCCTGCTCGATGAGTTGGATAAGATGTCGACGGACTTTCGCGGCGATCCGTCGGCCGCACTGCTCGAGGTGCTTGATCCGGAGCAGAACCACGCCTTTCTCGACCATTACCTCGATACAGAGTACGACCTTTCCGAGGTCTTCTTCATCGCGACCGCAAACGTGCTGCATCTCGTTCCGGCACCCCTGCAGGACCGATTGGAGGTCATCCGCATCGCGGGCTACACACTCGATGAGAAGCTCGTCATTGCCGAGCGTTTCCTCGTGCCCAAGCAGCTCGAGGCGCACGGGTTGGGTAAGAAGAAGGTTGGCTTTTCTCGAGACACGCTGCAGCAGATCACCGAGCGCTACACCCGAGAGGCCGGCGTACGGGCCCTCGAGCGTCAGATTGCGCGGGTCTGCCGCAAGCTTGCCAGAGCTTACGTGGAGAAAAGCTGGCGGGTGAGCTACGAGGTCGCCAGCGACGACCTCGTTGAGATGCTCGGCGTTCCGCGCTTTCGCCCGCCCGAGGCCCGACAGCGCAGCGAGGTCGGCGTCGCGACCGGGCTAGCCTGGACCTCCTTCGGTGGAGCGATACTTGCGCCGGAGGTCGCCGTCGTTCGTGGTCGGGGCAACTTGGCCATCACAGGACAGGTGGGGGAGGTCATGCAGGAGTCCGCGCAGGCCGCGATGACTTATGTGCGGGCCCGAGCAGCGGAGTTGGGGATCAGCCCGGACTTCCACCGCCGTGCTGATATCCACATTCACGTCCCCGAGGGCGCCATCCCCAAAGACGGGCCTTCCGCGGGCATCGCCATAGCGACGGCTGTCATCTCCCAGCTCACCGGCATTCCAGCCCGGGCCGAGGTCGCGATGACGGGAGAGATCACCTTGCGGGGCCGGGTACTCCCCGTCGGGGGTATCAAGGAAAAGGTGCTCGCGGCGCACCGATCCGGCATCGAGCTGGTCATTCTCCCGAGCGAGAACGAGAAGGATCTATCGGAGTTACCCGAAGAGGTGTGTGACGCCGTGGAGTTTGTTCTCGTCGAGCACATGGACGAGGTCTTGCCCACGGCCTTGGAGCGCGCGCCGCAATCCTTGGCACTCCTCGACGGCGAGACCGACCAAGACGCCGCCCGGCCGAACTGAGCATAAGATGATCAGACCGAGAACTTGCCGATTCGTGCGAGCCGTCGTACGGTCGGATGACTTTCCCGAGGACGGGAGACCCGAGATCGTCTTCATGGGTCGTTCCAACGTCGGTAAGTCAAGCCTGCTCAACAAGGTCCTCTCCCGGCACGCGCTGGCGCGCGTGAGAAAGACCCCGGGCCGGACGCGTGAGGTACACTACTACCTTGTCGACGAGCGCTTCTACCTCGTCGATTTACCCGGCTTCGGCTATGCGAAGGTTTCTCAGGGGATGCGCCGAAAGTGGGGTCGGCTGATCGAGGTCTACCTGGCGCGGCGCGAGGTTATTCGGCTCGCGGTGCACCTCGTCGATGCGCGCCACGACCCGACGCCGCTCGACGCGATGATGCGTGATGCGCTGCTATCGCGTGGGCTGCCGGTGACCGTCGTGCTGACCAAGGGAGACAAGCTCTCGGGCTCGAAGATCCCGCGGGCGCTGAGCCGGACGAGAAAACTGCTGGACCTGCCACCGGAGGTGCGCTTGATCGCCACCTCTTCGCGAAGTGGCGCCGGCATTGAGGCACTGAGTGGCGTCATGCTCGACGCCTTGGCATCGCAGATAGAGGATCACTGATGGACCTGCATGAGATCAAGCTGATGGGCATTGGCGAGTTGGTAAGCCTTGCGCGCTCAATGGAGATCGAAGGCCTCTCGAAGATCCGCCGCCAGGAGTTGATCCACCGCATTCTCTCCGCTCGGGTGCGCAAGGGAGAACGGGTTCTCGCCAGCGGCGTGCTCGAGAGTTTGCCCGAGGGCTATGGCTTCCTGCGTTCGCCGGAGCATTCTTATCTGCCCGGTCCGGACGACATCTATGTCTCTCCCGGCCTGATTCGCCGCCATAAGTTGCTCACCGGCGACATGATCGCTGGTCCGTTGCGCCAGCCGCGGCGCAACGAGAAGTACTTCGCGATGCACTCCGTTGAGACCCTGCATGGTATCCCGGTCGACGAGGCGAAGCGGAGCAAGACCTTCGATCAACTCACGCCCTGGCACCCGGACGAGATCCTGCGGATGGAGACGACTCGGGAGAACCTCACCGGGCGCGTGATCGACCTGCTCGCGCCCGTGGGCAAAGGACAGCGTGGTTTGATTGTCGCTCCGCCCCGCACCGGCAAGACGATGTTTCTTCAGGCGATCGCTGCCGCGGTTGCCGAAAACGACCCCGCCGCGAAGCTGCTCGTGTTGCTCATCGACGAGCGCCCGGAGGAGGTCACCGATATGCAGCGCACTGTCGTCGGAGAGGTTGTGGCCTCGACTTTCGACGAGCCGGCGACGCGCCACGTCCAGGTTGCGGAAATCGTTCTCGAAAAGGCCAAGCGGATGGTCGAGTTTGGGGCGGACGTCGTCATCTTGCTTGACTCGATCACGAGGCTCGCGCGTGCTTTCAACGCCGTTCAGCCTGCTTCGGGGAAGATCCTTTCCGGCGGCATCGACGCAGCGGCGCTCTCACGTCCGAAGAAGTTCTTCGGCACGGCCCGCAAGGTTGAGGAAGGCGGCTCGTTGACCATCCTCGCGACCGCCCTCGTCGACACGGGTTCGCGCATGGACGAGGTGATCTACGAGGAGTTCAAGGGAACCGGCAACATGGAGATTCACCTCGATCGTGACCTGAGCGATCGCCGCGTCTTCCCTGCCATGGACGTGCGCCGCTCGGGGACGCGCAAGGAGGAGCTCTTGATGGATGACGACCATCTGCGCCGAGTGTGGATGCTGCGCAAGGTCCTCGACCAGCTCGGCCAGGTCGAGGCGATGGAGCTGCTCCTTGACCGCCTGCGCAAGGTGGATACCAACCAGGAGTTCCTCGACTCGATGGCGTCCTGAGCCGGATTTCGTCCCGATGCGCCGCGGCCTTGCTGGTGGCGACTTCTGCTAAAGGCGCGTAAACTCCCGCGGTTATCGAGCGATTCTCGTCCGCGCCGGCGATAGTTCCCGGGGCGTAACGTCGGTCCAACGAAAGGCCAGGGACTCATCATGAAGCCGAAGATCCACCCCGAGTACCACGACGTCGAAGTCCACTGCGCTTGCGGCGCGACTTTTCAGACCCGCAGCACGAAGAAGGACCTGAGGGTCGAGCTGTGCTCGCAGTGCCATCCCTTCTTTACCGGCAAACAGAAGCTCGTTGACACGGCGGGCCGCGTCGAGCGCTTCCAGCAGCGTGCGAAGAAGGCCGAGAAGGCCGCCCGGGCGCGTAAGGCGGGCAAAGTCTGATCAGGGAAGGTCCTGGGGCCAGCATTGAGCCACGACGCTGCATTCATCACGCGCCTCGAGCGGATCGAAGCGGAGCTCGCCGAGCTCGCGGAGCGCATGGCCGCGCCGGGAATCGCCTCCGATCCGGCGGCGTATCGTGAGCTTGCGACGCGCTACGCCGAAATTGAGCCCCTGGTCGAGGTTTTTCGCGCTTGGCGCGGGACGGACGAGGGCTTGTTGGCCGCGCGGGAGATGTTCGGGAGCGAGACCGACCCCGAGATGAAGGAGATGGCTCGCGAGGAGATCGCCTCGCTCGAGCTCACGCGTGAGGAGCTCGGCCAGCGTATCCGGGCTCTTCTCTTGCCGAAAGATCCTAACGACGAGAAGAACGTCTTGCTCGAAGTGCGTGCGGGAACGGGCGGTGATGAGGCGACTCTCTTCGCTGGCGAGCTCGTGCAGATGTATCAGCGTCTCGCCGAGCGTCGTGGCTGGAAGTTCGACCTCGTTCAGCTTTCGAGCAGCGAGGTTGGCGGGGTCAAAGAGGCCATCGTTAACATCTCCGGCAAACGGATTTATTCCCAGCTCAAGTACGAGTCCGGAGTCCATCGCGTGCAACGCGTCCCGGCAACCGAGACCCAGGGCCGCGTGCACACCTCGGCGGCGACCGTCGCCATCATGGCCGAGGCCGAGGAGGTCGAAGTCGAGATTGATGAGGCCAAGGACCTGCGCATCGACAGCTTTCGCTCGTCGGGGCCGGGTGGCCAGAGCGTGAACAAAACGACCTCCGCTGTGCGCATTACCCACGTCCCGACGGGGATGGTCGTCCAATGCCAGGACGAGAAGTCCTGGCACAAGAACAGGGCCAAGGCGCTCAAGGTGTTGCGATCGCGGCTGTATGATCAGCAGATGGCCGAGCAACAGGCCCAGGAGCGTGACTCGCGCCGCGTGCAGATCGGCAGCGGTGATCGCTCCGAGAAGATTCGCACCTACAACTTCCCGCAGAATCGCGTGACGGATCACCGAATCAAGCTGACCCTGCATCGCCTGGGCGAGATCATGATGGGCGAGATGGACGAGCTGATCGATGCCCTGATTCAGGCTGAGCAGACCAAGCGCCTCGCGATGGAGATGGAGAACTGAGCCCCCCGGATTCTGCCGATCCCTCCCGTTTCCCCGGCCCGCCGGGCGCTTGCGTTGGCGAGCTTCTTGCCGGTGCTACACGTTTGCTCGGCGTGGCCGGCATCGACAATGCGAGGCAGGAGGCTATCTGGCTGCTCGAGTCCCTGCTGGGCGCCGAAAGCGGCGCGCTCTTGTTTCGGCTGCGCGAAGCGCTTGATCCAGAGCAGCTTGTACGTTGGAAGGCGCTGGTCAGCCAGCGTGCCGCCCGGGTGCCCCTCCAGCAGCTTGTCGGGAGCTGGCCCTTTCTCGAGCTCGAGCTGACAGTGGATGCCCGCGCGCTGGTGCCCCGGCCGGAGACGGAAGACCTCGTTCTGCTGGCACGTCGCCTGCTTGAGAGCGATGCGCAGGTCACCGTAGCCGATGTCGGTACCGGGAGCGGCTGCATGGCGCTTGCGTTGGCGTCCTCCCATCCGCGTCTGCGCTTGCTCGCGCTGGAGCTCGACCCGCTCGCGCTCGCGCTCGCGCGCGAAAACGTGGCGCGGACCGGCCTTGCCGGACGGGTCGCCCTGTTGCGGGCCGACCTCTTGGCTCCCGTGGCTCCTGCGAGCCTGGGTATGATCGTCGCCAACCTGCCTTATGTCAGCTCCGAGCAGTGGGAGGGTCTTGCGCCCGAGGTTCGCCAGCACGATCCGCGCCAAGCCCTCATTGCTGGTGAGGGTGGCCTGGCGCTAATCCGGCGCCTCGTCGTTTCCGCACCCCGGGTCCTGGCGCGTGGCGCCTGGATCGCACTCGAGATGGCGCCGTCCCAGGTTGCCGCGCTCGTCGCGGAGCTGCCGTCCGGTGCTTGGTCTCGAGTCGAGACCCATGCTGACCGCCACGGCCGTGAGCGCTTCGTCCTCGCCCAGGCGCGTTAGCACTTCTTGCGGGAGTCGCTGCGATCTGGTGACGAGTCGTTGCGCATGAAGTCGGCGACCTTGAACAGCGCACGGTCCAACACTTGGCGAAGCTCGTCGTCAAGGCCGACATCGACCATTGCGCGCCGCATGCAGAGCATCCAGGCGTCTCGCTCGGCCTCACCGATCGGAAAGAGCTGGTGGCGCTTGCGGAGCATCGGCTGTCCGAAAGCCTTGGTGTAGAGCGGCGGGCCACCGAGCCAGCCGGAGAGGAACATGAAGAGCTTCTCCTGGGCTGAGTCCAGCTTCTTGGGGTGCATGGAGCGGATCGTCGCTGCCTCGGGGAGAGAGTCCATCAATTCATAAAAGCGTGCGACGAGCGCCCGCAGCGTCGGCTCACCACCCAGGGCCTCGA
>CAYSMT010000061.1:2817-9776 GCA_964432135.1 uncultured Acidobacteriota bacterium | reverse complement strand
CAAGCCGATAAACAAACCGGCCGCGAAAGCGATCAAAGGCAGGTAAAGGTCATAGCCGAGCGCGAGCGCCCATTCGAGTGGCGTCCGGTGCAGCTTCTCGCCAGGAGGCACGCTGATGACGACCATGCGCCGCGATCCATCCTCCATCTCACGATCAACGACGAGAGTCCATGAATCGACAGAGCCAACCCGGCGCAGCAAAGAACCAAAGTCGAAGAGGCTCTTGACCGGTCCTCCCTGGCCGCGGTGGTCGAAGATCTCGAGGATGCGATCTCCCACCTTCGGAAGCTCTCGTTGACCGTCAATATCGATGTAGGCGGGTGCGTCGGGGTCCACCGACCGGATGACCATCTTGCCGACGGGGTCGGGACTCGCCTTGAAATGCGCCTGAGACTGCATGTCCGGCGAGAAGTAGCGTAGGTAGATAGCGGCGCCCCGGTATCCGAGCGTGAGCAGGGCCAAGACCATCAGGACTGCAGAGCGCAGTCGCAAAGACACCTCCCGTGTTGCGCCTTCACAGGGACTCTAACGGGCGACGGGATCGCTCGCCATCCACCCGCAGTAACGGCACTACCTTTCGACAGAATTCTCATGATCAGCAGGCGGTTGTGGGCTCGCAAACAGCTTGTCACTTTGTTTCCGGTCGGGAAGTTCGCTCCGTTTTTCGCCAATCTTCGGCGCTCTCGAACGCTTTGGACCCCCTCCACTCACTCTCAGCTTGCTATCATCGACGCACTTCCCGGAGCCACTGATGACGCGACAAGAAACGCAAAAGTTCTCTCTCGAGGCACGAGCGCCCCAGAGTTAGACTAAAGCACCGCTCGAAGCTCTTCCTCCCGAAAGGCCCTATGATGCCTCACATCTCGTTCAAGATCTGCGTGTCCGCCGCCACCTGGCTCGTGCTCGCTGCACCGAGCCTCGCCTGCACGAATATTCTCGTGACCAAGGGGGCGTCTACCGACGGTTCTGTAATGATCACCTACGCCTGTGACGGCGAGTTTCATCCTCACCTGCACCACGCTCCCGCCGCCGACCATGCCCCGGACGCAACCTATCGCCTCACGAGTTGGAGCGGTCAAGTCAAGGGTGAGATCCCGGAACGAAGGCACACTTATGCTGTGACGGGACTGATGAACGAGCACCAACTCGCCATCTCAGAGACCACCTTCGGCGGCCGCGAGGAACTACGCAATCCCGAGGGTCTGCTGCACTACTGGGAGCTGATGCAACTTGCGCTGCAACGAGCGCGAACAGCACGCGAGGCCGTCTTGGTCATCACCGAACTCGTTGACAAACACGGCTATCAGTCGGCCGGAGAGTCTTTCTACTTCGCCGACCCCAACGAAGCGTGGATGATGGAGATGATCGGCCCAGGCAAAGGGGGACAGGGTGCGCTGTGGGTCGCGCTGCGCGTACCGGATGGCTACGTCACAGCCCACGCAAACCGTGCCCGCATCGAGGGCTTTCCCCTCGATGACCCGGATAACTGCCTCTACTCACCCCGCGTGATCCCCTTCGCCATCGAGCACGGCTATTACGACCCCGCGTCGGGCAAACCCTTCCGTTTCAATCAGGCCTACGACCCGAAGAAGCCACAGACGATCCGATACACGGCAACCCGGGTCTGGAGCATCTTCCGGCGAATCGCTCCCGCCCGTGAGTTCTCAAGCGACTTTCACCGAGGCCTGCCGGGAGCAAAGCCCTACCCGTTGTGGATCAAAGTGGAAAAGAAGCTTTCGGTCGAGAATGTCATGGCCTTAATGCGAGACCACTACGAGGGAACTCCTTTCGACATGACTCGGGGTATCGACGCGGGCCCCTTCGCCTCGCCGAATCGCTGGCGGCCCATGACCTTTAAGATCGACGGGCGACAATACTCCTGGGAACGACCCATCTCTACCCAGCAGACGGGCTTTAGCTTCGTGTCTCAGTCACGTTCCTGGCTTCCGGACGCCATCGGCGGTGTCTACTGGTACGGGCTCGACGACACCTTCACCTGCGTGTATATGCCCTTCTACGCTGGAGGTCACGGTGTGCCGCGCAGCCTTGAGGTGGGGAGCCTGCAGAAGTTCTCCTGGGACTCAGCCTGGTGGGTCTTCAATTTTGTCGCCAACTACGCGAACCTGAAGTACGCCTACATGATCAAGGACATCCAGAAGGTGCAGCGAGAAATCGAGGAACGTTTTCACGCTCTTCAACCGGTCATCGAAAAAACCGCCGCCACGCTGGCCGATACCGATCCTGATCTGATGGGGGATTTCTTAACCAGCTACTCGTTAAGCCAGGCCGAGGCCACTGTCCGTCGCTGGCGCGAGCTCGGCGAGGAGCTGCTGACCAAGTACAACGATGGCTACGTCAAGGACGACAAAGGCCGCCCGAAAGAGGTCGGTTACCCGGAAAGTTGGCTACGCGAGGTGCTGCGGGCTCGGCCCGAGGCCTTCCTGCTGCCTGCCGAGGAACAGGAAGTCGAGACCGATCTTCCTTACTGAGTCTCTCTGAGACCGGCCTCGGGTTGCTGTCCACATGGGAACGGGGAAAGACCGACCCCCTCGGCTCAGCGATGAAGCTCCAGAAGCAACCCCTTGAGCCGCGCGACCTGATCGCTGCCTCGCGCTTTGACGACACGTGTCCGCTCGAAGCGTAGCGCAGCGCGACCCTCGCCCATGACTTCGAAGCTCAGTCGGCACAGCTCGCCATCGCCGTTTACTCCTGGCTGCTGACCAAGGCGCGAAGCCCCGACGATGACACGGTCGCCGGCAGCGGAAGGGACGGCCATGAAGACCGTCGGCCGGCCGTCGGAGCTGAGCAGCGGACCCTCCACCGCACCGCGAAAGGCCAACAGCGCTGGATCAAAGCTCAAATGAAAGGGCACGCTAGCGACATCCTGACCGCTTTCGATGAGCACGCGCACCTCGACGATCTGGCCTACTAAAAGCTCTGTCGCGGAGGCGGCGAGCCAGACTCGCGCCGTCTGCGCCTCGGCAGACTCCTCGGCCATGTCGCGATCCCGATGGGCCCCGTGGCGGCTCTCGGACGAAGCGTCGCGTGCCGGGGAAAGCTCGTCATTCCGCGCCAGGCGATCGGTCGCCGCGCGGCCCTCCGGCCTCTCGGAAGCAGCCTTGCCGCTGGCCTCTGGGTTCGAGCTACGCGCCATCGGTGAGGTCGTGGGCATCATCGGACCACTCACGCCGGGTGCAGGCGACCCGCTCGCAACCCGCGACAGCACGGCGTCATGGGCCCCGACCGCGCGCAGCGGGCGCCGGTCGACACCGGAGGTCCCGCGAGATGCACGCGCAGCGGGCGCAACCGAGGTCGCTCTCCCAGGACCGAGCTCCCAAGCGTCTTCTTCCTGAGCATCAACGCCGGAGGTTAATCCATCCATGGGGGTCGACCTCACCTCGGGCTCGTGCGAGGTCGACTCATCCGAAACAGCGGCGCGTCGAGACGACGTAGAAGGCAAGGTGGAGACACCTCCGGCCGCGGGCGCAGCAACGCGATCCTCGGCTGGAAGCTCGATGCCCGGAGGCGCGCCGGAGGAAGCTGGGTCAACGAGATCGCGACTGTCGGAGCGAACGGCCTCGGCTGATGACGGCCCTTCCGGCGCCGCTCCCTCGCGACCCGCGAGAAGATAGCAGATCACCCCGGCAGCGAGGAGAAGGATCACGACGATCAGCGTGGCCTTGCGTATCATCGGCACCTCCCGGCGCAACTATCCTCCGATGCTGGCGAGGGCGGCATCAAAGCGCACGCTCGAAACAACTTGGACGGCGGAATCCAGCGCCGCCGGATCATTCGTCGGATTTTGAGGATTCGCGGGAGATCCGGCGAAGCTGAGCGTTGCCGTCCCCTTGGCCAGGATGCGAAAGCTCAAGCTGACGATCGCCGGCTCTCCCGCCCCAATCCCGTTCCCGCTTCCGCCGCCGGTCTTTGTCACACCGATGATGACGCGGCGACCGACCTGGGCAGCCTGTACGCTCGAACCCTGGCTTCCTGTGAGGGTCAACACCGTCCCGAAGGAGCCCGACCCCGGAACGAACTCGGCAACCGTCGTGTTCGAGATGATGATGTCAAAAGCGAAGGAGTAGAGATCCTGGTTCGTGCTCGCCCCCCCCATGACGACATCGACAATGACCCTCTTGTCCGTGACGACCCGCCCTTTCAGCCGCACGAAATTCGGCGTGGTAGCTGAGCCGCTGGCCCGGAAAAAGGCCCGAACCGGGTTCGGACTCCCCCCTGGGCCGCTGTTTCCGCCCCCGCAACCAGTAGCCAGAAGGGCCGCCGCGAGCAAGGCCACAAAGGTCGTCAGGAGCAGCTTGGCGCAGGGCCGCTGGGCAACAGTCGGCATAAGCATCACTCGCGCGCCCGCGTCGCGTGGCGGACGATCCCTGACCCAGGCGTGCACTTTCGCACCGCCCCGGCAGACGCAAGCAGTCTACAACGAGTTGAAAACGACCGGCTAGCAACGTCGGAAAGAGCCCTCAGGAGCTCTCGCGCGGTTTGTCGTGTTCTTCGTCGTCCCGACCTGGGAGCCCGCAAGAAGCCGACATTCAGGTAGGAACCCCGGCGCTGGGCAGAATCCACTTCATCAGCAAGAACCAGACGACGAGGAAGCCGAGCCCAAACCAGATGTCCATCAGAGTGCTCCTCGAAACGTCCCGCCTGCAACACCCCGGCATGGTCTCCCAAGCGGGGCCCCCTGCGCGGCCTGGCGGTCGCGGCTAGCGGCTAGCGGCTAGCGGCTAGCGGCCGTGAGTATATCCGCACACCGGAGCGCCGCCATCCGTCTCGACCTTGCGCCTCTGGGCGACGGGATCGAAATGCGGCCATTGGAGCGTTCTCTGGCAGAGCGCGTGGAAGCGCGCCGTAGAGCCGGAGTACAATTCGCCCATGAGCTGGCTCGACAAGTTGCCTTGGGTTCCGCTGATCGTCGGGGCGCTGACGCTGGGTCTGGCGCCCTTCCTGCCCGAGCCCCACTTCTGGCAGAAGCTCAAGATGCTCCTCTCGGGCGAACTGACGCGTCCCCTCGATATCTTCGACTTCATCTTGCACGGCGCCTTTCCCGCGCTCGTCCTGCTCAAGCTGCTGCGGCTGATGCTGCGGATTCGAGGTTAGATGCTCGGCATCTTCTGGACCTTCACGCGCGGCTTCCGCCGGGCCTACCTCGCCGGCCTGCTGTTGCTGCTCGCGACGAACGCGCTCGCCGTTTCGATCCCATGGACCCTCAAGCGCGCTATCGACGCCCTCGCAACCCAGGCACCACTCACTCAGGTCGTTCGCCTTGGGGCGCTGATCGCGGGTCTCGCGCTGGCTCAGGCCGTCATCCGCAGCTTCTCACGCATCCAGATCCTCGGCGCGAGCCGTGGCATCGTCCGCGACCTTCGCGAAGCCTTCTTCCGGAAACTACTGGCCCTCGACGCAGGCTACTACGACACCCATCCCACCGGCGACATCATGTCTCGCGGCATCAACGACACGCGCCTGTTGCGCTCATTCTACGGCCCCGGCGTGATGAACCTGCTCAATACGATCATTATCTACCTCGCCGCGCTGGTATTGCTGCTGCGCATCAGCCCGATGCTCACGCTGTTTGCACTACTTCCCTTCCCAGCCGTTTTTCTCGTCGTCAGCCGGATCTCGCGCCGTATCTTCACCCACTCGCTGAGCATGCAAGGCCAGCTCGCCACGATTTCCGAACGGGCTCGGGAGAACTTCTCCGGCGCAGCGCAGGTCAAGATCTTTACTCAGGAAGAACGCGAGATCGCTAGCTTCAGCAAGGCCTGCGAGGCGTACCGCCAACGTGCGCTCCGTTTAGCTGCTCTGCGCGGCACGATGCTCTCGTTGATAGGCGTCATCGCCGGCATCGGCGTGCTCGTCGTGCTCGCCTACGGTGGCCGGCTCGTCATCCGCAACGAGATCAGCCTCGGCGCCTTCGTGGCCTTCAACGCCTACCTGGGCATGCTGACCTGGCCCACGATCGCGCTGGGCTGGATCGTCAGCGTCTTCCATCGTGGCTCGGCTGCGATGGAACGACTTCAGGAGGTCTTCACAGCGCAGCCGGATATCCCCGCCACACCAGCAAGCGATCCGATGGCCGGAGGAGGAGAGGCAACCCTCGCGCTCATCGGTGGAGAACTGCGCTTACACAAGCTGAGCTTCGCCTTTGACGGCGCGAGTCGCCTAGCGCTCGAAGAGATCGACCTGACGATTCCTGCCGGCGCGCGCGTCGGTATCGTGGGCGCCGTCGGCTCGGGTAAATCGACCCTAGTCAATCTCATCGCCCGAGTGTACGCAGCGCCCGCGAAAACGATCTTCCTCGGCGGCCAAGACATCACGACCCTTCCGGTATCCCACGTGCGGGCGAGCATTGGTTACGTCCCCCAGGAGGCCTTCCTCTTCTCGCGCACGCTGCGCGAAAACATCCTTTTCTCGACCGGAGAAACCGACCCCGGAGCGCTGGAGCGGGTCGTGGAACTGGTGCAGCTGGGTGACGATATCGCTGCGCTTCCCGAGGGGCTTGACACACTCATCGGGGAACGCGGCGTAACCCTCTCCGGCGGTCAACGCCAGCGAGCATGCCTCGCCCGCGCGATCCTCAAAAACCCCCAGCTTCTGATCCTCGACGACGCCCTCTCGGCCGTCGACTCTGAGACCGAGGCCCGGATCCTTGCGGGGTTGAAGAGCGTGATGGAAGGGCGCACGACCCTTTTCATCTCCCATCGCATGACAACGCTGGCCGAGATGGATCTGCTGCTCGTCTTCGACCGAGGCCGCCTCGTCGAACAAGGAACGCACGGGGAGCTGCTCGCGCGCGACGGCATCTACGCCAGGCAGCTTCGTCACGATAAGCTCGCAGAACGTCTCGGAGGCCTCGAATGAGCGGCGGTGATGCGAAGGCTAAGCCCGGCGTTCAGACCTTTGGCCGGCTATGGCACTATGTGCGACCTCATGGGCTACTCGTC
>CAYSMT010000061.1:0-2807 GCA_964432135.1 uncultured Acidobacteriota bacterium | reverse complement strand
CGCGGCGCAGCTTGTCCAACCTTTTCTTATTAAGCTCGCCGTCGATGACGCGATTACGCCGCGGGATCTTGCCGCCCTGATGAAGCTCTCCATCGTCTTCAGCGTCGCATTGGTCTCCGAGGTCCTGCTACGCTTCGGCCAGCTTTACAGCCTCGAAAAGCTAGGCCAAAACATCGTCTTCAATCTGCGCCGGGATCTCTTCGCGCACATCCAGCGCCTTTCTTCGGCCTTTTTCGACCGCACACCTGTGGGCAAGCTCGTCTCCCGCGTCACCTCCGATGTCGACGCGGTTCATGAGGCCTTCACCTCCGGCCTCGTGTTGATGCTGGCCGACCTCGCGAAGCTCGCTGCGATCATCGTCATTCTTCTGCGCATGAACTGGCGCCTTGCACTCGTCAGCTTTGCGATCATCCCGCCGATGGCCCTTGCATCGTGGTTTTTTCGCGTGCGCGTCCGGCGCGCCTATCGCAGCGCGCGCACCCTGGTAGGAGAGCTCAACAGCGCCTTGCAAGAGAACGTCGCGGGGATGCGCCTCGTGCAACTCTTTCAGCGCGAGGCCGCACATCAAAGAGAGTTTAGCGAGCTAAATACACAGCATCGCGACGCCGAGCTGAATGCGGTCTACTACGAGTCGGTCTTCTCCGCCCTTGCGGAGTTGTTAGGCTCATTGACCCTCGCGGCGATCATCTGGGCTGGTGGCGCACGCCTTCTCGGCGGTGGCCTGAGCTTCGGAACCCTTGTCGCCTTTATTGAGTACTCGCGGCGCTTCTTCCGTCCACTGCAAGAGCTCTCCCAGCGCTTGACCGTAATGCAGGCGGCGATGGCCGCAGCAGAGCGCATCTTCGAGCTACTCGACACGCAAAGCGAGATCGTCGCATCGCTTACGTCTCGCACGCCGACGCAGATTCGGGGAGAGATCGCTTTTGAGGACGTCAGCTTCAGCTATGGCGCGGACAAGGAGGTCCTTCACACGATCCGCTTCCACATCGCCCCGGGCGAACGAATCGGCGTCGTCGGCTGGACCGGCTCGGGCAAGTCCACGCTGATCCGCCTGCTCAGTCGCTTGTACGACCCCCTACGGGGTCGCGTACTCCTCGACGGCATCGACCTGCGTGCTTACGACTTGCGCACACTGCGCCGAGCGATCGGCGTCGTATTACAAGAGCCCTTCCTCTTCGCCGGCACGGTTCGCAGCAACATCACCCTCTCCGACCCCGCGATCGACGAGACGCGCTTGCGCGCCGCCGCCGCTGCCGTGCGCGCTGAGTCCTTCATCGAACGCCTTCCTCTCGGCTACGACGAGCCCGTGCGCGAAGGTGGCTCGAATTTTTCGACAGGTGAAAAACAGCTCATCTGCTTCGCGCGTGCGTTAGCTTTCGACCCCGCAATCATCGTGCTCGACGAGGCGACAGCTTCGGTCGACCCGCAGACGGAGTCGCTGATCAAGCAGGCCCTCGACACCCTGCTCGCCGGACGCAGCTCAATCATCATCGCCCACCGTCTTGCGACCGTACGTGAAGCGGACCGCATCCTCGTACTGCACCAGGGAGAGCTACGCGAGCAAGGCCGGCACGCGGAGCTGCTCGCGGTCGAAGGCGGAATCTACCGCACTTTGCATGAGCTGCAGAGTGCCTGAGGCAGATCGAACGAAGCCCGCCCGAAAGGCCTCAGCCGCCAAAACGGTCGTCTGAGATGTGCCGAGTGGCATCCTCGAGGCCCTCGCGAGCCCAACCACTCGTCGCCCCGGGATGCGCGTCGACCTTCGCTAAGTAGGGTTTGATATCGATCAGCGGAGTCCCATCGAGCATATCGACCCCCTCGACGAAAAGCGTGGCCTCCTCGCGCCCGACCAAACGCACCGTCGTCAGGCCGATGGGATTCGGACGCAACGGAGAACGCACGGCGAAAATGCCGTGCTCATGGTCGTCCATAAAGGGCTTGACATGCATCCGATCGCAAACACCCGCCTGATGAAAAAGATAGAGCAGGATGATGTGAGAGAAGCCTTCGATGTCCTTCAGGCCGCCCTCCCAGGCCGGGTTCACCTCAACACGCCCAGCATAGCGGGGCGTCAGCGGTCCCTGGATCGGCATGCCGCTGCGCTGCGTGAAAGGCGTGCGAATGACGCCGATCGTCTCTATGGTGACAGACATCTCGAAAACTCCGGTGTAAAGTTGGCCCCCGGAAAAAACAGGGACCTCCGAAAGTGAACGCGAGGAACCGGAGAAGGCCCGCCCGCACGGGTCATCGGTTCCCGAGGCAGCCATCATGGCGTTGATCCGCAAGATTCTCGACCTGTTCAAGAAAAGAGACAAGGCCGCCGCAGGCGGTGGCGAGAAAGCCATCGCCAAGCAGCTCGCCCAGGGCAAGTGGACGGCCCGGGACCGCATCACCTATCTGCTCGACGATAACTCCTTTCGCGAGTATGACCTTTTCGTCGAACACAAATGCGCCGACTTCGGGATGGACCGTAAGCATCTGCCGGGGGATGGCGTGGTGACGGGAATTGGCCGCATCTCCGGTCACCCGATCTGCATCTACGCCCAGGACTTCACCGTCGCGGGTGGCTCCCTCGGCTTGGCCCACGCACGCAAGATCACAAAGATCATGGACCACGCGCTCAAGCTGGGTGTGCCGCTGATCGGCATCAACGACTCCGGTGGCGCGCGCATCCAGGAGGGCGTCAACGCTCTGGCGGGCTACGGTGAGATTTTCTTTCGCAACACCAACGCCTCGGGCGTCATCCCGCAAATTTCCGTGATTCTTGGGCCCTGCGCGGGCGGTGCGGTCTATTCTCCCGCACTGAC
>CAYSMT010000060.1:8473-9790 GCA_964432135.1 uncultured Acidobacteriota bacterium | reverse complement strand
GAGAGAAACTCTCCCAGCCGATCGGCAGCCTCTCCGCCGAGACCTTGATCGACCTCGTCAAAGAGCAAGGTCCGTCGCGGCAGGCCGCCCTCGAGGGCGATGTCCAGCGCAAGCATCAGCCGGCTTAGCTCACCTCCCGAAGCAACTTTGCGCAGGGGACGAGCCGGTTCGCCTGGGTTCGCCTGCAAGAGAAACTCGACGCTGTCGAGCCCCACGGAGGCCGCTTGCGCAGCTTCAATCGTCGTCGGATCGCGCGTTTCCATCTGCGGATCAAGACGGGCCTTGTCCATGGCGAGCTTCGCGAGGGAGGTCGCCACACTCTCGGCCAAACGTTCTGCCGCAGCGCGCCGCGACCTACTGAGCTCGGCCGCGAGGAGCCGGTATCGCGCCAGTTCTTCCTGCTGCTCCGCCAAGACACCGTCCCGACTATCCGCACGGGCGTGAAGCTGATCGGCCTCGGCCTGCAAGGCCTCGGCACGGGCGATGAGATCCTCGAGCGAAGCGCCGTCGAAACGCCGTCGAAGACGCTCGAGAAGGTGAAGACGTTCCTCGATTTCGGCCAGGCGTGAGGAATCGGGCGCAATGTGATCCCCCTCGCTGCGTAGCTCACCGGCGATCTCTGCAACCTCCGCGCGCAGCTCATCGAGGCGTTCGGCAAGTTCGCCGAAGATCTCGCCACGACCAGCTTGGGCAGCCATCTTGCGCGAAGCCGCATGCACGCGGTCGAGGGCAGCACCCTCACCCTCATAGACCAGCTCGAGCGCGTCGCGCAACGCTCCGCCGATCTCCTCGGCGTGCCGCAAGCGCTCCCGCTCGGCCAACAGCGCTTCTTCCTCTCCAGCACGGGGCGCAACCTGCTCGAACTCCGCCAGGCGATAGCGCAGGATCTCGAGCCGCTCCTCTCGCGCCGATGCCCGCTCGTCCAACTCGCTCAAACGCTCGGTGAGCTCGCGAAGGACGCCCGCTGAGCGACGAAGATTCACACGCAGCGCGTCATGACCAGCGTAGCGATCGAGCACTTCGCGGTGGTAGTCCGGGGAGAGCAATGCCTGGGGCTCATGCTGCCCATGCATCTCGATCAGTCCTGCGAGCATCTCGCGTAAGCTCGAGACTGTCGCGCTCGCATCGCAGAGGAAAGCCCGCGAGCGCCCATCGGCCGTCAGCTCGCGCCGAACCAGAAATTCTTCCGGGGCGCAGCGATAGCCAGCGCTGGCCAAGCTCTCGACGAGTTCGGGACGCGAGCGCAGGTCGAAAAGTGCGGCCACCTCCGCGCGCTCCGTCCCTTGGCGCACAAGACCGGACTCAGCGCGTGCCCCG
>CAYSMT010000060.1:0-8463 GCA_964432135.1 uncultured Acidobacteriota bacterium | reverse complement strand
GCCAGCAACCCCAACGCACCAGCGATCAGCGACTTTCCCGCACCCGTCTCACCCGTGATGAGGTTCAATCCCGGGGAGAAGTCCAAATGCACATCGCGTGCGAGGACGAGATTCCTGATGCGCAGGTGCACAAGCATCGCGGCAACACCTCTGGGCCGAAGGAGGGGTGGTCGAGACCGGCGAGCGTACCACCGGGCCAGGAGGCCTTCAAGCCGCCGTCACCGCTCTCGTCTGCTCACTTGTAGTCGTTGAGCACCCGGATGTAGTTTGCCCTTTCAAAGGCCGTCGGATCGGGACAGCTCTTCTGGCTCATCGAACCGATGAGCTCCGAGACGGAGCTGTACTCGTTCTCCTCCATCCAGCGCAGCATCTCCTCCTGCACGCGCCGCAAGTGCGCCATTCCGTGGTGCAGCAGCGCCGAGCACAGATGCGTCACCTGCGCCCCCGCCATGAGCATCTTGATCGCGTCCCGACCGCTGTAGATGCCGCTTGTCGCCGCAAGCTCGGCGCGCACCCGATGGTAGAGGATACCGATCCAGCGCAAAGCCATGCGCGACTCGTATCCGCTGGAAAGCTCTATTTCCGAGCTGATCTCGAGCTCTTCAGGCCGAATATCCGGCTCATAGAAACGGTTGAACAACGCGAGACCCTGCGCCCCCGCCTCGACGAGGCGACGCGCCATGGATGGAATCGAGCTGAAGTAGGGATGCATCTTGACAGCGATCGCGAGTTCGACGCTGCGGCAGATCTCCGAGACGATGTCGATATAGGTTTCTTCGATTTCGCCCACCGGAGTTTGCGGATCCGTGGGCAGGAAATAGATGTTCAACTCGAGGGCATCGGCCCCCGCCTCCTGAATGCGCCGGCCATAATCGATCCATCCGCCCGGCGAGGCGCCGTTCAGGCTCGCGATCACCGGAATATCAAGAGCATCCTTGGCCTTGCGAATATGCTCGAGGTACTCCTCGGGTCCACGGGTGAACTCGGTCGGCTCCGGGAAGTAGTTCACGGACTCAGCGTAGCTCTCGGAGCCGTACTCGAGGAAATGCTCCATCTCCATGCTGTCGAACTCGATCTGCTCCTCGAAGAGCGAATAGAGCACGACCGCAGGCGCACCAGCATCTTCGAGCGCGCGCAGACCATCGAGCTTGCGCGAGATCGGTGACGCCGACGGCACGAGGGGATTTTTCAGTTCGAGCCCAAGGTACTTGCTCCGCAGATCCATGGTCAGCCTCCCTGTCAACTCTATCGCGCCGCGACCCCGGACGATGCCGGGGTCGCAACGCAGGCTTGATCTCAGGCTACCGGCTCGCCGTCAGCAGCGCCCATCTTTTGGGCCGCGACATGTTCATAACGGGCCCAACGCTCGTCAGCAGCCTTCTGGGCAAGATCGGCGAGCTCGCGAGCGCGCTGAGGATCGATCTTTGTCAACATCTTGAAACGCGCTTCGGAGTACATGTACTCCTCGATGGGCATCGATGGCTTGCGCGAATCAAGCTGAAGCGGGTTACGCCCCATGGCCAAGCGGGCTGGGTTGTAACGATAAAGCGGCCAGTGGCCCGACTTCACGGCTCGTTTGTGGTTGTCGGTGCCGGCGCCCATCTTGATACCGTGTGCGATGCAATGCGAGTAGGCGATGATCAGCGAGGGACCATCGTGCGCCTCAGCCTCAATGAAGGCCTTGACCGTCTGCGTGTCGTTGGCACCCATCGCGACCTGCGCCACGTAGACATTACCGTAGCCGACCGCCATCATACCCAGGTCCTTCTTCCCGGCCCCCTTTCCTCCTGCGGCGAACTTCGCGATCGCACCATAGGGCGTTGCCTTGGACATCTGCCCACCAGTGTTGGAGTAGACCTCGGTATCGAGCACGAGCACATTGACGTTGCGCCCCGAGGCGAGGACGTGATCCAAGCCACCGTAACCGATGTCATAGGCCCAGCCGTCGCCGCCGACGATCCAGATGCTCTGACGCACGAGATTCGCCGCGACAGAAGCGAGCTGTTTCGCTTCCGGATCATCGATCGACGCAAGCTTGTCGAGCACCACTGCGACGCGTTCACGCTGAAGGCGAATCTCCTCCTCATTGGACTGGGAAGCGTCCAGGATCTCGCGCGAGAGCTTCTCGCCCAGTTTTGGGGCGAGACGCGCAAGCAGCTCACGCGCGAACTCGCTGTGCTTGTCCGCCGTGAGCCTGAATCCGAGGCCGAACTCGGCGTTATCCTCGAAGAGCGAGTTCGACCAGGCCGGTCCCCGACCCTCCTCATTCACCGCCCAGGGGGTCGTCGGGAGGTTGCCGCCGTAAATCGACGAGCAGCCCGTTGCATTCGCGATCACCGCACGATCGCCGAAGAGCTGACTGAGCAGCTTGACATAAGGTGTCTCGCCACAACCCGCACAGGCTCCAGAGAACTCGAAGAGCGGGCGCAACATCTGGGAACCCTTCACGCTCGCCGTTTTCACGATGCTGCGATCTGGATCCGGCAAACCAAGGAAAAACTCGAAGTTGGCCGCTTCCGACTCGCGAAGCGGGATCTGCGACGCCATGTTGATCGCCCGCAGCCGTGGCTCCTGGCGATTTTTGGCCGGGCAGACGTGCACGCATAGCCCACAACCAGTGCAGTCCTCCGGGGCGACTTGGATCGTGAAGCGGAAGCCCGGCATCTCCTTGCCTTTGTAGTCGATCGACTTGAAGGTCGCGGGGGCGTTCTCGATCAGCCCAGCCTCGTAGGCCTTCTGGCGGATCGCAGCATGCGGGCAGATCAACGAGCACTTACCACACTGAGTGCAGCTTTCGGGATCCCAGACGGGGATGGTCAATGCGATGTTGCGTTTTTCGTACTGCGCTGTTGCCGTGGGGAAGGTGCCGTCGACAGGCATCGCCGAGACAGGCAGCGTATCGCCTTCACCCTTGATGATCGTGGCTGTGACTTCCTGCACGAATGCCGGTGCATGTGCGGGCACGGTCGGGGGCATCTCGAGCTGGCTGCTCACCTCGCCGGGAACCGACATCTCGTGCAGCTCTGACAGGGCCATATCCACCGCCCGGAAGTTCTGTTCGACGATCGCTTCTCCCTTGGCACCATAGGATTTTTCGATCGCCTGCTTGATCTTTGCGATCGCCTCGTCTCGAGGCAGGACACCTGAGATGGCGAAGAAGCAGGTCTGCATGATCGTGTTGATCCGCCCGCCCATGCCGGACTCTTGGGCGACCCGATAGGCGTCGATCACGTAGACCTTGAGCCCCTTGTCGAGGATGCGCTTTTGATGAATGCGCTGAAGCTGGGCCCAGGTCTCCTCGGGACCGTAAGGACTGTTGAGCAGCAGGACGGCCCCCGGCTTGGCCTTCTCGAGCAGATCAAAACGCTCGATGAATACCCACTGGTGGCAAGCGATGAAGTCCGCCTCGTCGAGCAGATAGGTCGAGTGGATCGGCGAGGGTCCGAAACGTAGATGGGAGACAGTGACTGCGCCTGCCTTCTTGGAATCGTAGACGAAGTAACCCTGCGCGTAGTTATCCGTACCCTCCCCGATGATCTTCACGGAGTTTTTGTTCGCCCCCACGGTACCGTCCGATCCAAGACCGTAGAACAACGCCTGGACCATGCCTTCCTTGGGCACGCGGAAGCTGGGGTCGTAGTCGATGCTCGTCCCGCCAACGTCATCAATGATGCCGACGGTAAAATGGGTGCGCGCGGGGCGGCGGTCCAACTCATCGAGCACGCCCTTGATCATGGCGGGCGTGAACTCCTTGGAGCTGAGTCCATAGCGGCCCCCGAGAACCCGAGGCATTTCGGCCGTCGGTAGGCGGCCGGAGTTCCCGCCTTCCACGAGGGCTGCGATGACGTCCTGATAGAGGGGCTCCCCGGTCGCTCCCGGCTCCTTCGTCCGATCGAGGGTCGCGATCGAGCGAACCGTCTTGGGAAGCGCGGTGAGCAGATGTTTGATTGAGAAGGGGCGATAGAGCCGCACCTTGATCAGGCCAACCTTCTCGCCCTGCTCGGCAAGGTAGGTGATCGTTTCCTCCGCAGCCTCAGCACCGCTACCCATGAGCACCACGACACGCTCCGCGTCGGGCGCACCGAAATAGTCGAAGAGCTGGTAGCGCCTTCCCGTGATCTCGGCGAAGCGCTTCATGGCGGATTCCACATGGCCGGGGCAGGCCTCGTAGAAAGGATTGACGGCTTCCCGCGCCTGGAAGAACACATCAGGATTCTGGGCGCTTCCCCGCAGGACAGGTCGCTCGGAGTTCAAACCGCGGGCGCGATGGGCTATGACGAGCTCGTCGTCGATCATCTGCCGCATCTGCTCCGCGTCAAGCTCGTGGATCTTGTTCACTTCATGCGAGCTTCGGAAGCCATCAAAGAAGTGCACGAAAGGGACACGCGCCATGAGCGTTGCCGCTGTCGAGATGAGCGCAAAGTCATGCACTTCCTGGATCGAGCCAGAAGCCAGAAGCCCGAAACCCGTGGAACGGGCCGCCATCACGTCGGAATGATCGCCGAAGATCGACAAGGCATGGGTGGCCACCGTACGCGCCGAAACATGGAAGACCGTCGAGGTGAGCTCTCCGGCGATCTTGAACATGTTGGGAATCATCAGAAGCAGGCCTTGGGAGGCCGTGAAGGTCGTCGTCAGCGCGCCTTTTTGCAACGCTCCATGTACAGCGCCGGATGCGCCACCCTCGCTCTGCATCTCGACGACCTGGGGCACGGTCCCCCAGATATTTGTCTGCCCCTTCGCCGAAAACGCGTCGGAGAGTTCCCCCATGCCCGAGGAAGGCGTGATGGGGTAGATGGCGATGACCTCGTTGATCTGGTGTGCCACGCGCGCGGCGGCATCGTTGCCGTCGATCGTGACCATGGGGCGCTTCATATCTAGGCCTCCAAATACCTTTTTTTCAATGACTTAAGACTAAGAATCGTAGCGGTACTTCCGCAGGACTGGCGCAAACAAAACTAAATGGTAATCCCGGGCCGCGTCGACGTCAAAAAGCCCGCGAAAGAGCCTTCGTAAGCACTATCGATGCGACTAACCGCGGCCACCCGACGGTCAGTCAACACCCCCTTCCGAAATTGTGGGGACAACATCCAGCCTGTCGCTCCGCTCTGTCCTCACGGACGAAAGACGACATCCTCGTCCTCTCATACGGCCTGTGCGGGCCCCGACTTACGCCGTTTGATTGCGGTGCGGCCTCTACGCTCGCCCTCGCATCGAGCACGGGCCCTAAACCCGACCGACCCGACGCTCGACAACGACCTTGCTGAGAGCGAGGAGCCCGCGCAAAGGAACGAAACGCGCAGAATAAGCCAGCAAGCGGTTAAGAACACCGGGCACGAACTCGATCCGCCCGCGTTCGTAAGCCTGCAGCGCCTGTGCAACAACCCTTTCCGCACGCGCCGCCGGCTTGGCGAAACCGTCACGCAAGCTCGCAACGTGCGCGAACTCCGTCTCGACCGGACCCGGGCACAAGGCCAAGACCCGTGTTCCCGTCCGACGCGTCTCTGCGGCAAGAGCCGTCGAGAGGCTCCGCAGGAAAGCCTTCGTGGCCGAATAGCAGGCAAAATAGGGCACCGGTTGAAAAGCAGCGGCACTCGCCACGTTGATAACACCTCGGCCCGGACCGGCCTCGAGCTCAGGAAAAAGGTGGTAGAGCAGCTCCATCGCGGCGCGCATGTTCACAGCGCACATCTGGCGGTAGTCATCGACCGGAAAGGCCCGGAAAGCGCCTAAGCGACCAAACCCCGCGTTGTTCACGAGCAGATGCACCGGAGGAAGCGCGCGCCGGCGTATCTCGGCGACGAGCGTACCGACGCCATCTTCTGCGCCGAGATCCTGAACGACGAGCTCGCAACGCAAAGCTGGGCAGCGCTCGCTCAGCTCCCTCGCGAGCGCTTCAAGACGCCCCCCGCGGCGAGCCACCAGTGTCAACAACTCAGCGCGCGCCGCGAGGGCACGCGCGAAATGCGCACCAAGACCTGCCGATGCCCCCGTGACCAGGCAGTGCTCGTAGCTCGCCCGCGCTCGCCTCATCCTCGAGCCCCTCCGCGGCGGCCTACTCACAGCTTCTCATCACGAGGCTGATGCGACCGCATCGTTTGCCATGGTAACCCGCGCCCCGAGGAGGAGGCGACGCCCCATCTCGGCGTCCCACCTTGGTGTGGAGCGTCTCGCCTAATCGATGAGGTAGTGCAGATTCGGTCCGGTCCCCTCCTCTGGCTTGAGCAGCTTCGTCTTCCTCGAGGCGACGAGCTTCGAGACCTCGCTTTGCGGATCCGCGAGATTGCCGAACACCCGCACGCGCGTCGGACAGGTGGCGACGCAAGCGGGCTCACGCCCCTTCTCGACGCGATGCCGGCAGAAACTGCACTTGTCGACCTTTTCGGTCTCTTCGTTGTAGTACCGCGCTCCGTAGGGACAGGCCTCCATACAGAGTTGGCAGCCGATGCACTCCTCGGTAGTGATCTGTACCATCTTCCAATCATCAATGTGACTGGCCCCGGTCGGACAGACATCGACGCAGGGAGCTTCCGAACAATGCATACAGGCACCCGGCTCCATGCGGGTCACAGGCGCTGGAAACACGCCGGTCGTCGTCTCTTTGACCCAGTTCCGACTGTAGCCGAGGGGCACGCCGTTCTCTGCCTTGCATGCCACGACACAGGCTTTGCAGTTCAAGCAGGAGACGCTGTCGAGCACCATACCGTAACGCTTCGTCTTCTCAGTCATGGTCTCTTCGCCTCCCCTCTCACGCCGGTTCCACGGTGACGAAGGTCTCGTGGAGGGCTGCGTTGCCGGTGATCTTATCGAAACGCGCCTCCAAGAGATCCTGATCCGAAGCGCCTTGATTCTTCGCAAGGCTCAGCCCGACCGAATGATGGCCGAAGCCGTGGGGAAGGTGGACACAGTCGCGACGAATTTTTTCAGTGACGAGAGCCTTGATCCGTACCCGTCCAACGGGACTCGTCACGACGACCTCCTGCCCGTCCTTGATTCCGCGTTTCGCGGCCTCCGCGCTGTGGATCCAGAGATGGTTCTCCGGGCAAAGCTCATGCAGCCACATGTTGTTCTGGTTCGAGGCATGGGTGTAGTAGGCCTGTTTACCGGGAAGCAGTCGCAGCTTGCCCTCGCCCGCCATCGATGGCGGAGAGTACTTCGGCAGGGGGTCGTACTTGCGTCGCCGGAAGCGCTCATTGGCGATCTCGATCTTCCCGCTCGGGGTGCGGAATCGATAATCTCCTCCAAGGGTCGTTCCGTAATCGCGCTCCTTTCTCGAAGTCCACACGCCATGCTCGTCGAAGTCCGCCAGGCTCAGCCCCGGCTTGGCGAGTTGGGTTTCGATGTAGCTTTCGATCGTGTAGTCAAAGAATCTCTCGAGCCCCATACGCGAGGCAAGCCCCTTGACGATGTCAAGGCAGGGCTTGGTGTCGAAGGCTGGCGCAACGACCTGCTTGCGCAACGCGAGGAAAGGATAGGGGGCATGCATGCCGTGGACGGGGTCCGTCCGCTCGAGATACGTCGATTCCGGCAGAATGACGTCGGCCATCCAGGCCGTGTCCGTCGGGATGATGTCGATCACTGCGAGGAAGTCCATCTTCTCGATCATCTTCAACGTCAATGCCCGATTCGGCAGACCATGAACGGGATTCTGTTTATAGACCATCCATCCGCGCACGGGATAAGGCTCATCTTTGAGCACCTTCTCCCGCAACTCGACGTAGGCACCGTCATCCTCGCGCGCGAGAGGATGCGCTTCCTCCATATTGTCGATACGGTACTCGTCCGGCCACGGAAGCTCGGGCAACTCCGGCTTGCCGAGAGCGATCGAAGCCTTGGGCAACAGGCCACCCTTTTGATCCCAATTTCCTGCGAGGACATTGACGATCGCCATCGCGCGCCGCATCTCGGTGTCGTTCTCATACCAGGAGGTGCGACGCCCCTTGTAGATCATCGCCCGCGGCGCTGCAGCGGCAAACTCCCGTGCAATACGTCGAATCTGCCCTGCCGGAATCTCGCATTCCTTCGCCGCCCACTCCGGGGTGTAGGGTTCGAGATGGACGACCAGCTCGTCGAAGCCGTGGGTGTATTTGCGAATGAACTCGGCGTCGTAGAGCTTCTCGGCGACCATCACCTGCGCGAGCGCAAGGTAGAAAGCCAGGTCCGTGCCAGGACGAATGGGCAACCACTCAGCCGCCTTGGAGGCCGTCACCGTGTAACGCGGG
Organism: uncultured Acidobacteriota bacterium; assembly: GCA_964432135.1. Taxonomy (GTDB): domain Bacteria; phylum Acidobacteriota; class Polarisedimenticolia; order J045; family J045; genus JANTFM01. Next base: position 241 of record CAYSMT010000060.1, on the reverse strand, counting down.
TCGAGGTAGATCATCTTGAGACGACCCTCGCGCACACCCTTCATCAGCTCCATCGTATCCGGTGTGATGAAGGCCTCCATCCGGTTCGCGCCGGAGATGATGATGTACTCGGCATGCCCGACATCAAACTCGGGCACGGTGCCGAAGGTCGTGAAAAACGCGACATTCCCCGAAGCGAGGCACAGGCTCGGATGCCGCACGAGGTTCGGCGAACCATAGGCCTTGGCGAAGGTGGTGTAGA
>CAYSMT010000059.1:0-9826 GCA_964432135.1 uncultured Acidobacteriota bacterium | reverse complement strand
GCCTCGTCGTAGAGCACGTCGTCCTCACCACGCAGCGCGATCATGCGCTCGATCTCCTCGACCAACAGCCGGCGACGCTCGAGCAACGCCTTGATCTCCCTATCCGTCAGCGTGTCACCAACGGCTTTACGGACCTCGTGGAAGTCGAGCGCACGCAACGCCGCAACAAAAGGGCGCGGCAGGCGATGCTGCACTCGAGGCCCCCGGTACGGTAGGCGGGTCGTGAAAACCCGGTCGCTGCGGAAGGCTCGGGAGTGATCGGTGAGGATCAATCGCCAGTCCTCGGTGACGAGGACATTGCCTTGGTTACGATCCGCATTGCCAATCAGGTTGTCGAAAGCCTCACGCAGCCACAAACGACGCTGCCAGTTGACAGCCTTCTCACCCGGGATCAACACGCCCTTCTCCTGAGCGATAACCCACACGGTGCGCGAGGAGGCAATCCAGTACTGACACGAGCCCTCCCGGCCCTCAAACTCCCGAGCAACAGTGGGCGGAACCATCCCCAATCCGAGGAGACGATCGAGGCGGTACGCCGCCAGCTCGAAACGCCAGTGATCGAGATGACCCGCGATCCGACGCGCGGGATGCTTCCAAAGACAGGCAGCCTGCCGTCCCTCGTACTCCAGGCTTAGCTTGTAGGGCCGGTTGATGCCGAGCTCTGCAGAGAGGCGCTCTTCAGCCAGCACGCGCCCTCGCGCGATAAGCGCCTCGATGGCGGTCCGCTCGGCCATCTCAGAAGGCCGGAGCTGTGCTGCAACCGGCCGGCAAAGCCAGGGAAGTATCACAAGTACCGAGAGCAAGCGGAGGGCTTTCATCGGCTTCCTCTTCGGGGGTCCCGGGTCGCCCCAAGCTGTCATGACTTTGCACCTTTCGCCACTACGCTCGCGTTGCGGTAATCTACGCATTCGCCCGCGCCGCGGGCGCGGGAGATTGATGGAACGACGAGGCCTAGGACAGGGGGTGCTCAGCCTGATCTCGCTGCGAACAGGCGAAGGGCGACGAGCTCTCCTCGCGAGCAGCTACTTGTTCGTGATCATCGCCTCCTACATGGCCCTCAAGCCCGTGCGCAACAGCCTGTTCATCGACGAATTCGGCGCGATGGACCTACCCTACGTCACGATCGCCTATGCGCTCGGCGCAGGCGTCTTTGTCGCGCTCTACACACGGCTCTCGCGACACTTTCCGGCCCACCTGCTCGTCATCGGTACGCTCGTCTTGATGATATCTAACCTGCTTGTGTTCTGGTGGCTCGGACGACTCGGCGTCCGCTGGCTCTACCCGCTGCTCTACGTTTGGGTTGGCATGTTCGGAGCCATCGCTCCCGCCCAGGTGTGGACTCTCGTCGGCGACCTCTTCACACTGCGCGAAGCCAAGCGGGCCTTCGGCCTGATTGGCGGCGGCGGAATACTCGGCAGCATCGCTGGCTCGAGTCTCGCGGCCTTCGTTTCTCTCGCTGCGGGCACGCTGGCCGTCCTGCCGGTCGTCGCACTCTTGCTCGGCCTCGCCGCCTTCCTCGTACGCCTTCTGAGTCGAACGCCCAGCGTCCATACACAACGCGGCGAAAGAGAGCAGATACCTACGCGCATCAGTCAGACGCTGCGTGTCATTATGGCTTCAAGGCACCTGCGGGCCATTGCCGCCTTGGTCTTCCTCACAGCCCTCGCCACCTCATTGATCGACTGGCAGTTCAAAGCCGTCGCGGGCGAGACCCTTTCCGGTGATCGCCTGACGGCCTTCTTCTCTTTCTTCTTCGCCGTCTCGAGCACGCTGTCGATCCTGGTGCAGCTCTTCCTCACCGGCCGGCTCATCCGCTGGATCGGGCTCGGAGGCGCGCTGCTCGTGCTGCCCTTTGGTCTTGTGACCGGCGCCGCGGCGTTGCTCGTGCAGATCAAACTATGGGCTGCGACCCTAGCCAAGGGTGTCGAACAATCGCTCAAGCATTCGCTCGACCGGGCCAGCCGTGAGCTGCTCTACCTCCCGCTCAGCGCCCGTATGAAGCTCCCGGTCAAGTCCGCCATCGACATGGTCGTCGACCGCTTTGGCGACGGAACGGCCGGCGTCGTGGTCCTCGCCGTGATCTTCCTCGCCACGGGGGGGCACGATCCGGCACGAGCGATTCTTATCGTCGGCATGATCGACCTCGTTATCCTTGCCGCTTGGATCGCCATCGCCCTGTTCCTGCGTTCGACCTACCGCGACCAACTCTCCCGTTCGATCGCCGCCGGGCGCATCGAAATCTCAACCTGGTCCGAGGCGCTCGCAGGAGGCGAGTTCCTCACCGCGCTCGAAGAAGCCCTTGCCAGCCCCCGGGAAGAAGTCGTCCTCGAAGCACTCGATCTCGTCGCCCGCAATCCCCAATGGTCGCTGGACACGCCGCTGCTCGCTTTGCTCCAAAACCCCTCCTCCGAGGTGCAAGCCCGCGTGATGTCGATTCTGCTGCTTCCCGGAGAAAGCCACCTTCCTGAGGGTCTCGCTGAGCGTTTTGGCCTTGAAGACCAGCAGATCCTCTCGGAGTGCCTCGATATCCTCTTGGCGAACGAGAGCGCCGAGAAGATGGAGCGCATAGAGCGCCTGCTCTCCCGCGCTGGCGGCAGCTCCCGCGGCACATGGATCGTGCTCCTCGTACGTCGCCTCGGCCCGGAGTACACGCCCTTTGCCCAGAAGCTCATCTCGAGCCTGCTTGATGCCTCGAGCCCACCGACGGCGCGCTCTGTGGCCGCCGCTGCTATCGGCAACATGCCCATCGCGACGGGAATGCATGCCTGGCTGCCGGGGCTTCTCGAAGACGACGACCTGGAGGTCGCCGCCGGCGCAGCGACCTCGGTAGGCTCGATCGGCGGAAGCGCATTGCTCGAGAGGGTCATTCCCCTTCTCGCCCATACGGCTGCGCGCACCGCGGCGCGGCGCGCCCTGCAGCGACGCGGTCCAGAGTCCGTCCCCCTCTTGCTCCGCGTCGCAAAGGACGAGAGCTGTGGGAGCGCGCTCCGCCTGCGTATTCCCAGCGTACTCGCGGGCATTGGCAACGCGGAGGCTATCTCGGGGCTGATCGAGTTGCTCTCGACGAACGAGCTCGCACTCGTCGAGGCCGCGGCCCTCGCCCTACAACAGCTTGGTGGCGTCGGCCGAGGAGTCACTCCCGCTACCATCGTCAGCGAACGGTTGATCGAGCTGGCTGGCCTCTTTCAGCGCTTCCAGCAAGAGATAAACCCCCTGCTCTCCTATCTCGCGAAGCGAAATACCCCCCAAGCGCTGCTGATGCACGATGCCATCTTTTCGCGCCTGGCCCATCATCGCCAGCTCGTGTTCCGACTCCTGTGCCTGCTGCACTCCCCACGGCGAATCATTCCGGCTTGGCGGGGCCTCGCCTCCGAGGATCCCAGAGCCCGAGCAAGCGCGATCGAGTTGATCGAAGGGCTAGGCCCGCACCGCCTCGGTCGCCGGCTGCTCCCCTTGCTCGTTCCCGGAAAGTCGGCCGAGGTGATCGATTCACGGCTCAAGACGCCCCGCGAAGTGCTGCAAGCGCTGGAACGAGAAGAGGGAGGATGGCTCGGCCGTATCGCGGCAGAGCTCAATGCCGAGGGCCAGCATGCGGAAAGAAGGGAGGACAGCTTGAGCACCATGTCGATCGTGGACAAGGTCATCGCCCTGCGACGCGTCGAGTTATTCGCGGAGATCCCGGGCGAGCAGCTCGCTCGCGTGGCCGCGCTGGCCTTAGGTGTCGACTTCGACGAGGGTGAGATGCTCTGCCAGCAAGACGATCCGCCGGGCGATCTCTTCGTGCTCATCGAAGGACGGGTCAGAATTGAACGCGACGGAAAGAAGATCGGCGAGATCGGTGCTGGAGAGTCCATCGGTGCCTGGGGCCTGTTCGAAGAGGAAGCGCGCCGCGCGAGTGCGAGAACCCTCAGCCGTGTCGCAGCGTTGCGCATCGACCGCTGGGGCTTCGACGAGCTACTCAACGAACACCCCGAGATCACTCGCAGCTTCATTCGTCACCTCGTCCAACGCATGCGACGGCTGGCCTGAGCAAGCCAGCGCCACCGGTCGCGAGAGGACTGGCTGGTGACGCTTTCCGGAGGCTATGCTGGTGGCCGCGGGACAAGGGAGAAGAAGACCTCAAGGCAGACGGAAGGGTGAGAATGAACACGTTTCCCGGGGGAAGAGTCCTCCTGCTCGACGACGAACCGATGGTCACCCGTGCGCTCGAGACGCTGATCCGCCTCGAGTCTGATCTCGAAGCCATCCCCTTCAACATTCCCGAGGCCGCTCTCGACTTCATGGACCATGAACGCACCGATGCCATCCTCGCTGACTTCGTCATGCCTGCAATGAATGGCCTCGAGTTCCTCAGCCATGCTCGAGAGCTCCAACCCTCCTGCTCCCGTCTCCTACTGACGGGCTACGCCGACAAGGCCAGCGCAATCCGCGCCATCAACGAGGTTGGCCTCTACCGCTATCTGGAAAAACCCTGGAGCAACGAGGAGCTTCTGCTCACCCTGCGCAACGCCGTCGAAAGAACCCGTCTCGTGCGCGAGCTTGAGGAGCGCACAAAAGATCTCGACTCGCTTCGCGGAGAGATCGGCAAGCTGCTTTTGTGACTATGGACGCAAAAACCCTCATACACTGCTTTCCGGATCCGATCTGTCGGATCGACAACCGGTTGCTCGTGCTCGCGCAGAACCCCGCCAGCCTCGTGCGTTCCGGAGAGATGCTCAATCGTCCCTGTCACCTGACGCACTTCCACCGGGAGACGCCCTGCGCCGGCTGTCAAGCGCAGTGGGTTTTCGCAACGGGGCGCCCTGCGCGTTGGTTTCTCGCCATCGAAGCAAAAGACGAGAGCAGCGCAAAGACCTACTTTGAGATCACCCTTCTGCCAGAAACAAACGACGCCGGCGAGACCGTCGGGCTGATCGAGCTGCTGCGTGATGTCACCCTCTCTTTCGCCATGGAGCACCAGCTCATCGAGACCTCCGAGCAGCTCGACCAGCAGGTTGCGGAACGCACAGCGCAACTCGAGAAGCTCAAGCGAGATCAAGCCGCTCTCGTCCAGGCAGAGAAGATGGCCTCCCTCGGCCGTCTCGTCGCAGGACTGACGCACGAGATCCACACGCCGCTCGGTACCATCGTTTCGAGTCTCGAAATGATGGACAAGCTCGTCTCTCGCCATCGAGACGCCACGGGCCTTCGCGATGACGACGCGTTCGCGCAGTGCAGCGAGCTAATCGAGCTGCAGGCGCTGGCCACGCAGCGCATCACACGTATTCTCAGATCACTGCGAGAGTTCGCCCATCTCGATCGCGCACAAGAGGAAGCGACCGATCTGCACGTGGGCATCGATTCCTGCCTCGCCCTGCTCTCCCATGAGCTCAAGGGACGCATCGACGTGACGCGAGACTACGGCGATCTGCCCCGCGTCGTCTGTCGGCCCGACGCTATGAACCAGGTCTTCATGAACCTGCTGCAAAACGCGATCCAGGCGATCGACAGTAAGGGCACGATCAAGATCGTAACCCGACGCGAGAACGAGAGATGGGTTCGTCTTGCTTTTCATGACAGTGGCTGCGGCATCCCCGCTGAGCAAATCGAACACCTCTTCGAACCGGGCTTTACAACCCACGCTCGCGGCGTCGACACCGGGCTCGGGCTCGCCCTGAGCTACAGTACGATGGAGACCCACAAGGGACAGATCTGTGTCGAAAGCACGCCGGGAAGCGGCACTGTTTTCACACTGCGGCTGCCGGTATGGGGAGAGAGGCCGTGAGATCTGGCCCCCGGCGCTGTGCAGCGATCGCCCTTTTTCTCCTCCTGTCGGGCATGGCACGGGCAACCACCGAGCGCCCTTCACCCTTTGTTTTCAAGATGCCGGAGAAACTCGTCGCCTTCGGTGATCTCCACGGCCACGCCGACGCCCTCGTCCGAACGCTGCGCGCACTCGAGCTCGTCGACTCCCACCTGAAGTGGTCGGGAGGCCGGACGCATCTCCTCTTCGATGGCGACCTGCTTGACCGTGGGCCGGAGGAGCGCCGGCTGCTCGATCTGTTGATGCGCCTCGAAGCCGAAGCGTTCGCTGTAGGAGGGCGTGTGCATGTCCTTCTTGGCAACCACGAGGTGATGAATCTGACGCACGATCTGCGCTACGTTCCGCCGGAAGGTTTCGCTGCCTTCGCAGCCGATGAAACACCCGCCGAACGCCATCTTCTATGGCGAGCCTATCTCGCTCGGCGAGGCGGAAGTGAGACACCGCAGCTCCACAAAGCCTTCGAGCGCAGCTATCCCCCTGGGTACGCCGCACGCACCCTCGCTTTTTCTCATCAGGCCCACTACGGCTCGTGGCTGATGAGCAAACCCTTCATCGTCCGCATCGGAGGCTACCTTTTCGTCCATGGAGGTCTGACCGAGAAGGTCGCACAGCTCGGCATCGACGAGATCAATCGGCGGGCGCACAAGCAACTGCGCCGCTGGCTCGATGCTTTCGACGAGTTGCAAAGCCATGGGGTGCTCGACCCGCTCTCCGACTTCTCCGAAGCCCAGGCGAGCGCCCGCGCCTTCCTCGCACCGGCCACCCGACACCCGCTCCGCCACGACCGCGCCCTCCGTCGCGCCGCGGTGATGCTGCTCGATCTGGACGCTTCGCTTCCCTTCGCTCTCGACGGCCCCGTTTGGTACCGAGGCAACTCACTCGAGAGCGAACGCGTGGAACGGAAGCGTCTCAAAGAGGTCCTTTCGCTGCTCGACGCTCAGGCGTTGCTCGTCGGACACACTCCGACACGAGATGCGGCCATAACGACTCGCTTCGAGAAATCCCTCTACCGCATCGACGTCGGCACGACCTATGGCAAAGGTATCAAAGCCTTGGTGATCGAGGGCAAGAAGCTCTGCGCCTATGATCTGCGTCGCGGCCAGTGCGTCGCTACCGAGGTCGAGGCGCCTCAGGGCGAGCGCTGGTCCCGTGGCTTGGCCGAGCAAGCTGATCGACAAATCGAGACCTTTCTCCGCACGGCTCAGATGCGCAGCCGTCGCCCCCTCGGGCGGGGAAGCACGAAGCCGCAGCTCGTACAGCTCGAACTCGACCGCGTGCGGCTGCGAGGGCTATTTAAGAAGGTCGACGAGACGAAGAGCGCCAAACCCTGCGGGTCCCGAGCCGCGGACCGCTACCTCCATGAGGTGGCGGCCTACCGCCTCGACCGCCTGCTCGGACAGTCCATGGTCCCCGTGACGACCCTAAGAGAGATCGACGGCGAAGAAGGTTCGATGCAGCTCTGGGTCGAGGAAGCCCTCGACCAACAGGATCTCGACACCTATGGTCTTACACCGGCCAACCCTGCGAGCCTCCAGGCCCAACTACAGCAGGCCCGCGTGTTCGACGCTCTGATCGGCAACTATGATCGCAAGCGAAGTGATCGCCTCTTCCTACTCGAGAGCAGCCGGCTGCTGCTCATCGATCACTCCCGGGCTTTCTGCACGGACCCGCGAGTGGACGAGCGACTGCTCAGCTCGACCTGCCGCATCGAGCCAGAGCTGCGCCAGGCCCTTTCCGCCCTCAATGCAGCGACCCTACGACGCGAGCTCGGCCGTTACCTTAGCCGGGTGCAACGCCGAGCCCTATTGGCCCGCCGCGATGCCATCTTAGAACGCTGCGGTGGCAATGCGTCCCCCCGCGACGCGTCGTAGCCCGAGGCCGTCACGGAGGGTCAGAAGCCCAACCTTCACCCTCCTCAGTCGAGGCGCGGCATGTGCCTTGCTATGAAGTAAGGAACATGAAAGGGAACACGCCATGACCGCGAAGCTCGTCGGCCTGATCTCCGGTGTCCTGCTCCTGTGCCTGTCGGCCTTCGCCCTGTTGATGCACTACTACCAAGGGCAGGTGCGACGTGAAGTAGCCCGCACCGTCTCGGAGGTCGGCCGAGCGACGATTCGTACCCTCGAGGCCGGCCCGAGCATCTACCAGTGGGCGACGAGCTATGACAAAGACCTGAGCTTCCGTTTCGAGACAGGCTGGGTCTCCGACGACAATGATCCTCACGCCGCCCCGATCGAGATCGAGGTCCAGGGCGAGCCGTCACCTGCTCAGAAGACACCCCTGAAGACAACGAAGATCAGGAAGGACCTCGACGCGCAAAAGGGCTCGGAGCACCTGATGATCTACACCAGTCAGCGAGCCGAGATCACGGTCAGCGAGGCCGATGAGGACGTGCACACCCGGTCTGATCTGGCGCGTCCCCTGTCCGGGCAGACGCCACCGAAAATGGCGAGGAGCGCTACGAGCGAAAGCTCCCAGCTCATCGTCGTCCACGTCGACGAGGTCGCCTCCACGGTCGGCCCGGCGCGCGAGATCCTGCTCAAGATTCCGACGAGCAGGCTCGCCCGGAGCAAGCGTGGCGCAAACCAGAAAGCGGGTACGAACGCACAAGAGGCGGGCGCGCCGCACAGCTTCCGCAAGGACCTGATTCTCAGCGTGGACACCGCCGATTACGACCGCCTCTTCAGCTCGATGACATTGCGCTCAGGCACAACCTTTCTTGCCATCTTCCTCCTCGGAACAGCCCTCTCGGCAGGACTAGCGACGCGTTTCACGCGGCCGGTGCGCCGCCTCGACGCCGCGATTCGCTCGCTCTCTGCCGGTCATCTCGACACCCAAGTCGAGCTGAAGGGAAAGGACGAAATTGCGCGCCTCGGCGCGGCCTTCAACGACATGGCTCGTTCGTTGCGCGCCCATGATCAACGCGCTCGTGAGCTGACGCGCAAAGAGAAGCTCTCGGCCCTCGGGCAGCTCGCTGCCGGCGTTGCCCATGACGTGCGCAATCCCTTGCATTCCATCGGCCTCACCATCGAACACATGCAGCAGGCCGCACGCCCACGCGACGAGCCCAGCGCCCGGGAGTTCGACGAGTCCGTAAGCCTGATCCGCGACGAGATCGCGCGCCTTGATGCTCTCGTCGCCAACTTCCTGCGCTTCACCCGGGCCGAAACCCCCAGAGGCGCCCCGCTCGATATCCACGCACTGCTCGAGGATACAACGCGCTTGGTCGCCAAGGAGGCCGAACACCGCGGGATCGCGCTCGAGTGGAGCGCTCGCGACGACCTGGCGCAGGTCATCGCGGATGGGGAAGCTCTGCGCTCATCGATCCTCAATCTCGTCCTCAACAGCTTCGAGGCCATGCCCGAGGGAGGAACACTGCGGCTGACCGCTCATGGAGAGGAGAACGGCATCGTTCTCGAGGTCCAAGACGACGGCCACGGCATTCCCGAAGAAGACCTGCGTCGTGCTTTCGACTTTGCCTATACAACGAAGGAGAGCGGCCACGGGCTCGGACTGGCCATGGTCCATCAGGTCATCGTTGAAGAACACGGAGGCCAGGTCGAGCTCTTGTCAACCCCCGGCAAAGGAACTCTCGTCCGTCTCTACCTGCCTCTCGAGAGGGAGGCTAGCTCATGACCCGCGCGGCGAAAGGGGCGGGAGCGCGTTTGCTCGTCGTCGACGACGAGTCGACCCAGCTCCACATGCTCGAGAAGATCCTCCGCCGCAACGGCTACCAGGTCACAAGCTCGGCTAACGCCCCGGCGGCACTCGAGGAGCTCGAGACGGCGACCTACGACCTGCTTCTCACCGACCAGCGCATGCCCGGCATCGACGGGCTTACCCTGCTCGAACGCGCGATCAGTCTCCAGCCCGAGCTACCTGTCGTGCTCATGACGGCCTACGGATCCGTCTCGAACGCGGTCGAAGCGATGAAACGCGGAGCTGCGGACTACTTGACCAAACCCTTTCAGGGGGAAGAGCTGGTGCTTGTGCTCGAGAAGGTGTTGCAACGCCGCCACCTCG
>CAYSMT010000058.1:6448-9829 GCA_964432135.1 uncultured Acidobacteriota bacterium | reverse complement strand
GACGAAAAACCCGTCCCGGATGCGGGAGGAGAGGGGGGATCCCTAACGCAGCCACAGGGTTGCGGGAGGGCCCGCACCGTTGAGGGTTCACTTCACATTGGTTTAAGGAATGTCTGCATCGTGAATCTGGCAGGCGAAGCTCTCGACCAAACGTCGTTGTGCTGGCGCCTCGGTGCTTGCGCCAGCGAGGTGAACGAGGTAGCGCGCGTCATCGAATTCGAGGCCGAGAGAGAGCAGGGTACAGCAGGCGAGGGTTCCGGTTCGGCCGATGCCCGCATAGCAGTGAATGAGCAGCCGGCGACCGGAGCGCAGCGCGGTGCCGAGCTCGCGGGCGAGGGCGAAGAAGCCGGTCTCGTCGGCCGCTACGCCATGATCCGGGATCGGAAAGCGGGTGTGCTCGAAGGGGGTCTTGCCACTGGCGATTAAGGCTGCGTAGCGAGGGGATGCACGCTCGCACTCGTCTCGGGGTGTCAGACAGACGACGCGGTCAACTTTGATGCGCGCGGCTTCCGCCAGGAAGGACCCCAAATCTTCATAGAGGCCCGGCATCGAGTGCAGCCAGAGTTTGCCAGGGAACGCGTTTTCGAGAGCAACCCTGCGGAACATTACGTCGTCTCCGGCGGAGGGGAGCTATCACGGGGCGCCCCCGGGACGCCCCGTGATCGATCAATGTGCGGGGGGAAGGTGTGGCCAAGGTCCAGGGGAAGTGGGGTTGATGGACGTGCCTGGGGAAGTGGCACGCTGCGGCGCGACACACGCCGGCTGTGGCGGGATTCAACGTGATACATGGACCTTGACGACGTCATCCTTCCCCCCGTCCTGCGACCTCGACTCCCCCCCGGGGGCGGGAGGCTCGAGGCCATCTCTTCTGGGGATCGTTGCGAATCTCGAAGACCGGCCGGTCCGCAAGGGGGGCGACCATGACGCCGCCCTTGAGCTCTGCCTTGGCCTGATAGAGTGCCGCGTCCGCGACGGTGAAGAGCTCCTTCGCGATGGTGATGCCGGCGGTCTCCGGCCAGGAGGCGACGCCGCAGCTCAGGGCGATGGGTGCGACACCCCCTCCGGGAAGTCTCAAAGGCGACGAGGCGATGCGCGTGCACAGCCGCTGCGCGAAGTTTCGTGCTTCGCTGAGCATGGTGTGTGGCAGCAAGAAAGCGAACTCATCTCCACCGTAGCGACAGACGATGTCCGATCTTCGCGCCTGGGCGCCGAGGCGCTGCGCGATCTGAGCGAGTAAACGATCACCGGCGTGGTGACCATGTCGATCGTTGACCGCCTTGAAGCCATCGAGGTCAGCCATGACGAGCGAGAGCGGCATTTCGTAGCGTTCCGCGCGCTGAAACTCCTCGTCGAGGCGCGCACGCAGATGCCGGGCGTTCGCGAGCCCCGTCAGCTCATCGGTTGTCGCAAGCTCCTCAAGGCGAGCATTGGCCATGCGTAGCTCGAGGTTGCTTCGTTCGAGTCTTTCGAGCAGTTCGCAATTGTGCAGCTGCGAACGGACGCGGGCGATGAACTCTTGCAAGTCGAAGGGTTTGAGAACGTAGTCATTCACGCCGGCTTCAAATGCGGCAACCTTGCTGCCCTGGTCGCGTCGCGCCGATACGATGACGATCGGTGTGCCCGCAAAACGCGGATCCGAACGCAGGAGCTGCGTGATCTCAACGCCGCTCGCATCCGGCAGCACCATGTCGAGCAAGATCAAGTCCGGCGGGTGCTCTCTCGCGCGCGCCAAGCCGCTGTTGCCGTCGACCGCTTCATCGACGGCGACCCCAGCTTCGAGGCACAATGTCCTCAGCAGCGAGAGAGTGTCTGGATCGTCATCGATGATCAGAGCACGGCGTAGCTTGCCTTGGTTGACCACGGTTTCAGTCCTGGGCTCGGCGAAGGTAGGCCGGGATGTCAAGGTTCTCGCGTTCTGAACTGTCAAGATGCGGCGGCATCCCGTCGTCCGGGAAAACGAGATCCTCGAGGCGTGTCACGGGTGCCGGTGCGATGATTGGTGCCGGGGCTTCGTCGAGACCGAGCGATTCCTGCCGGGAAGAGGGCTCGTCATGGAGACGGAAGGCGGCGGCGGGCGGCGTCGCGAGGCGTTCGACCTGCCGCGTATCCTGCGGCGCAGCTTCGCGAGAGGCGCGTCCGTCGAAGCCCGTGGCGATCACGGTTACTTTGACGCGCCCGTTCATCTCGGGTCGCGTAGCGTAGCCGAGCAGGATCGTCGCGTCTGGATCGGCGGCTTCCTCGATGATGGAGGCCGCATCATTCATCTCGTGCAGTCCGAAGTCCTCGCCTCCAGTGATGTTGAAGATCACTCCCCGGGCGCCCTCGATAGAAGCGTCCTCGAGCAGCGGGGAGGAAATGGCCTGCTGGGCCGCTTCGACAGCGCGGTTCTCTCCCTCGGAGATCCCCGTACCCATCAACGCCATACCCATGCCCTTCATCACCGTGCGTACGTCAGCGAAGTCACGGTTGATGTCGCCGGGCGTAAGGATCAGGTCCGAGATGCCCTGCACTGCGCCACGAAGCACTTCGTCGGCCATCATGAAGGCCTGGGGCACAGAGGTGTTGCGATCGACGGTATGGAGCAGCTTGTCGTTAGGAATGGTAACGACCGTGTCGACACTCTCACGCAGGCGCAGCAAACCCTCCTCAGCCTGCTGGCGCCGCCGCCGGCCCTCGAAGGAGAAGGGCTTGGTCACGACGGCTACGACGAGCGCATCGAGCTCGGCCGCTAAGCCCGCGATGATGGGGCTCGCGCCCGTCCCCGTTCCGCCGCCGAGACCCGTCGTCACGAAGATCATGTCGGCGCCAGAAAGGGCTTCGATCAATCGCTCAGTGTCCTCGAGAGCCGCCTCGCGCCCGACTTGGGGCTTGGCCCCCGAGCCAAGTCCCCTCGTGAGCTCTTGACCAATTTGGATCTTTACCGGGGCACGGTTCGCCGCGAGGGCCTGGCAATCAGTGTTGACGGCGATGAACTCGACACCCTCGACGCCCGCAGCGATCATGCGATTGACCGCGTTGCCTCCGCCTCCGCCAACGCCCACGACCTTGATCACCGCACCGGGAGGCGCGTCGGTGATCGGCTGGGAGGTACGCGTCGGGATTGGTCGTGTCTCCTCGAAGTCATCGAGAGTGAAGCGTAGCTCGGCGTTGTCCCGCCCGGTCGTCCTCGTCTTCTTCGTCATCGCTTCCCCCTGTGCGGCCGCTCCCTGCCGCCAGGAATGATCAAAACATCTCTCCAAACCAGCGTAGGCCCTGCCTGAGGCCTCCGCCGATCTTCGATATCGCCCCGCGCTTCGCGCCGGTGCGCAGCTCCCGGGCCCTTTCCCTGCGCCCACAGCGCAGTTCCCAGAGTCCGAGCCCCACCGGGGCTGCAAAGCCCGG
>CAYSMT010000058.1:0-6438 GCA_964432135.1 uncultured Acidobacteriota bacterium | reverse complement strand
GGTGTCCTCACGTCTTCTACGAGTCCATCGATCCCCTGGGGAACACCGAGCCGAACCGGCAAATCGAGGATCTGTTCTGCCGTGTCGATCAGCCCAAGTAAGTTCGCGCTTCCTCCGACGATCACGATACCGGCCCGAGCTCGATGTGCCAGGTTTGCCTTGTGGATGCGCGCATGGACGAGTTCGAAGATCTCCTGTGCGCGCGGCGCGACGACCTGGGTCAAGAGGCTGCAGCTTACGAGGCGCGGTGCGCCTCCACCGACAAGTGGCACTTCGATGATCGCTTCATCGTCATCGACCTCGCCGGCCAGTGCGCGGGCATGAGTTCGTTTGATGTGTTCGGCATCCGGCACAGGCGTACGCAGCCCAATGGAAATGTCGTTGGTGATCAGGTCTCCCGCGACGGGCAAGGAGCTCGTAAACCACAGCGCGCCACGTTCGAACAGCGCGATATCGGTCGTGCCGCCCCCGCAATCGATCAGGAAGACGCCCTGCTCGCGTTCCTCTGGGCTGAGCACAGCTTCTGCGGCGGCGAGCTGGGGGTAGACCAGCGAGACAGGCTCGATTTTTGCGTGATTGAGTGCGCTGACGACGTGTTGAGCTGCCTGCCTCGGCACCGTGACGACGTGAGCGCTGGCTTCAAGGCGTGTCCCGGTCATTCCCACGGGATCCTGGATGCCGTCCTGGTTGTCCAGCGTGTACTCCTGGGGCAGAGCGTGGAGGATCGCCTGCTCGGCGGGGATCTGCACGCTCGAGACCGTTTCGATCACCTGCTGGAGATCCTTGCGGGTGACGACGCGGTCGCGGGAGTTGATCGCAACGAAACCCCGAGAAGTAAACGATCGCGCCTGGGCGGCCGGCACTGTGGCAAGGGCCGCATGGACCTGCTGCCCGGCCAGCGCCTCCGCTTGTTCAACGGCGCCGCGGATTGAGCCGACGAGGGCTTCGAGGTTGACAATGATGCCCTTGCGGATGCCTTCTGATCGCGCCGAGCCAATGCCGATGACCTCCAGGCGCTCCGGTCCGGTCACGCGGGAGATCACGCAGGTGCATCGGCTCGTACCGAGGTCGACGACGGCGATCGTGTCGGGTTGCTTGGCCATGCGGGCTACCTCCGTGCCCCGGCGCCGGACAAGGGCACAAGGGTCAGACGGTGAGGAAAACGAAGGTCGATCGCGCGGCCCGAGGCCAGGCGTGTCACGCGATCCTCCAAGGCGATGAGCTCCTCGAGATTCAAAGCAGGGTCTTTGCGGTCGAGCAGCAGCGTCGGTGCGTTTTCGCCACGCTGGAATATGATCCGGTCCTCGTAGGTGAGATCGATGCGCGTCTCCCCTGGAGGCAAGCCGCCGGTCGCCCGCTGGTACGCAACGAGGGCGTCGATCGCAGGTCGATCCTTGGCGCTGAGTACGACAGCTCCTCCTCCTGTCGCGAGCGAGGTCAGGCGTGGAAGTCGCTCATCTTGTGGCCGACCTCGGCCGGGCGGGAAGAGGCGTCCCTCGTCATCGACGAGCAGCGCACGCTTGCCGATCCGGGTTGCTGCGAGGGCGTGGCGTTCTTCGATCGTGACAAGCAGCAGGTCAGGAAGTCGTCGGAGAACCTCTGCTTGGGCGACGCCAGGCAGTGCCTCGACGCGCTTGCGCAGCGCGTCGATGTCAAGCTGTAGAACGGCCTTCCCGCGGCTCGACTCGAGCAACCGGCCGATCTCTTCGGTCGCGATTCGCCGGTTGCCTCGCACAGCAATCTCGCGGACCCGAAGCAAGGGCCAGCGCACGATCTCCCGAATACCAAAACCACATCCAACGATGGCGATCAGGACGGCGCCAAAGACCACGGCGCCAAGCAGGCGGTTGGGACGCGAGCGCTTGGTCTTTCTTGCGGAGCGCTGCCGGCGAACCCTTTGGAGACCTTCGCTCAAAGCGTCTCCTCCCAGATCTGCAGCTCGAGACGGGGCGTGCGTCCTGTTTCGCGCTCGAGGGCTTCGCTGACACGTTCGACCAGGGTGAGCACATCGGCAGCGCTTGCCGCGCCGCGGTTGATGATGAAGTTGGCGTGCCGGTGCGAGATCATGGCGTCGCCGACCGCAAGCCCCTTGAGTCCAAGGCGATCAATCAGTGCGCCAGCGGACTGCTCGGGCCAGTTTGCGAAGACACAGCCTGCTGATCGTTCGGTCAACGGTTGGCTCTGCCGTCGTCGGTTGCGGAAGGCATTGCAGCGACGCTTGATCTCTCTCGCGTCGTCCTGCTCGAGCTCAAGGAGCGCCGCAAGAACGAAGGCACTCTCGCGAGTGACGAAGCTCGTTCGATAGGAGAAATCCTTTGCAATGCAGCGACGCTCGATGACGCGGCCGTTGGGCGCCGCAAGCAGCACGCTCGCTGTGATTTCTCCGAAACAGGACTGGTTGGCTCCCGCGTTCATCCGGATTGCGCCGCCGAGCTGGGCAGGGATCCCTTCCGCAAACTCAAGCCCCGCGAGACCTTCCTTCGCCGCCCAACGTGTCAGCCCCGGTACGGGTGTGCCCGCAAGAACCAGCAGCTCCCCCTCCGTGCGCCGCTCCGGGCGAGTGTTCATCTCGCCCGTCAGGATGACCGCTGCACGCAGACCAGCGTCCGGGATCAAGAGATTGCTCCCGCCTCCGATGATGCGAACGGGTAGCTCGCCTGTGAGCAGCTCAGCGTACAGTTGGGCCGCCTCCTCGGGAGTGCGCGGGAAGAAGGCCCAGTCCGCCGGCCCGCCAATCCGCATTGTCGTATGCGAGGCGAGGGGATGCTTTTCAGCAGCGCGCACACCGATCTCTCTCGCGAGTTCCCCATAGTTGAGCAGCGCGTTCATCATGACCTCTCCCCGCCGGCGAGGAGAGTGAGCATGCGCTCGGCAGCACCGCCGACGCTGCCCGCGCCGAGGGTCAGTACGACGTCACCGGCTCGCGCACACGCAACGACGCGCTCAATGGCGTCCTCTAAGGCTCCCGCCGAGCAGACATCACGGTGCCCATGTGCCGCGACAGCTGCCGCGAGGTGCGCTGAATCAATGCCTTCTCGAGGCGCTTCGCCAGCCGCGTAGAGTTCGGTCAATACGAGGGTGTCCGCGTCGTGAAATGCGCCAACGAAATCGTCGAAGAGTACATCGAGGCGGCTGTAGCGGTGAGGCTGAAAGAGCACGACCAGTCGCCGATCACCGATGGCTTCACGCAGCGCGCCAAGGGTCGCGACGATCTCACGCGGATGGTGACCGTAGTCATCGACGACGAGCACGTCGCCGGCCTCACCCTTGCGCTGCATGCGTCGGTCGGCTCCGGGAAAGGCGTCGAGGGCCGCCGCCGCTCTGGTCAGCGGCAAGCCGAGTTCCTCAGCCACGGCGAGCGCAGCAAGCGCGTTTTGGACCTGATGGCGTCCGGGCGTGTGCAGTGTTACGGGAACAGAGGGCCCCTCGCCGCGCGCGAAGGTGAAGTGTTGTTCGAAGCCTCGGTTTTCGATCTCGATGGCTCTTAGGTCGGCCTGAGCCGTCAGGCCATAAGTCACGACGCGGCGGTCAAGGCGCGGTAGAATGGCACGCACCCCCGCATCATCGAGGCAAGCGATGATTTGTCCATAGAAAGGCACCTTGGCCAAGAAGGCGACAAAGGCGTCCTGGACGGCTTCGTAGCTTCCGTAGTGCTCGAGATGCTCGCGATCGATGCCCGTCACGACAGCGAGAGTCGGGAAAAGACGTAAGAACGAACCGTCGCTCTCATCGGCTTCGGCGACCATGATGTCGCTACGCCCGAGCTTGGCATGGCTGCCGTAGATTCCCAGTCGCCCGCCGATGACCACTGTCGGATCGAGCGAGCAGCCGGAGAGGACTGTCGCGACCATGGCGGTTGTCGACGTCTTGCCGTGAGAGCCTGCGATGGCGACGGCGTACTTCATGCGCATCAGCTCGCCGAGCATCTCTGCCCGTGGAATGACGGGGATGCGGTGTTGCTGCGCTTCGAGCAGCTCGGGATTCGTGGTAGGTATCGCCGTCGAGACGACGACAACATCTGCGCCCTTGACCGCACTGCTGGCGTGGCCGATCGTGACTCGTGCGCCGAGGGATGCGAGGCGAGCGAGGGTTGCCGAGTTCGACAGATCTGAACCGGAGACCTCGTAGCCGAGATTGAGTAGCACCTCGGCAATACCACACATGCCGGAGCCGCCGAGGCCGACGAAATGAACGCGTCGTACCTTGCCGAGCTTCATGTCAGCGCCTCCTCTCCGAGGTGGCTGCGGCCGCGCAAAGAGACATTGAGCAGCAGACCGATCAGCGCGAAGGAGGAGATCATTGAGGAGCCGCCCGAGGAGAGGAAGGGCAGTGGAAGCCCCTTGGTCGGCAGGATGCCCGTGACCACACCCATGTGACACAGGGCTTGACCGCAGAGCAGTACCGTGACGCCCATGGCGATCAAACGGCCAAACTCGTCCGGGGCGCGTTGATATGCCGCTACGCCGCGCCAGGCGATGAGCATGAACGCGGCAAGCACAAGCAGCGCACCAAGCATGCCGAGCTCTTCGCCGATAATCGCGAAGATGAAATCGTTATTGGCCTCAGGAAGGAAGAGTGCCTTCTGGCTCGAGGCTCCGAAGCCTTTGCCGAACAGGCCCCCGGAACCGATGGCAACGATCGACTGGCGCAGTTGCCAGGGAATCTCCCGCAACGTTTGCGGCGTGAAATGCAGCGAGCTGGCAAAGGCCGCCAGACGTTCGAGGCGGTAGGTCTCGACCTGCGTGAAGAGGAAGAACAGCGGCAGGCCCGCCGCGAGCAGCGCGCCGAGGTGCAGCAGTCGTGCTCCCGCCGCGAAGACTAACGCGAGGGTTGTGCCGAAAAGCAGTGTCGGGGTTCCGAGATCCTTGCCGAGTAGGACGAGCCCCGCGATCATCGCCGCGATGAGCATGGGACGCGCCAGTCCGTCGAAGCTGCGCACGCGACCTCCTTCGACGGCTTTTGCGAGGGTGGCAGAGACGGCGAGTACGAGGACCGGTTTGGCGAACTCCGAGGGTTGGAGCTGAATGCCCCCAACCATCAGCCAACGATGCGTGCCCTTGATCTCGGGGCCGAAGAGCGTCGCAGCGAGGGTCAATGTCGTCGAGGCTAGCATCCACCACAGAATCCAACGATGGGCGAGTAGATGGTAGTCCGGGACCATGGCGAGCAGCATCACGGCGAGCCCGACGAGCAGGTGCGTGAACGAGCGCTGCATTCCCGTCGGGACCGCACCGGAAAGAGTTTCGGCATAGACTCCGGCAGAGCCAGCGATGGCCAGCCCTGCGACGGCCAGGATGATAGCCAGGGTGACGGCGAGCAGGTCAGGCTGCCCCTGCCGGTGGCGGAATGCGAAGGCGTTCATGAGCGGGCCTCCGCCAGCGCCCGGGCTTGTTTGGCGAAGGTGTCACCCCGGGCGGCGAAACTCGTGAACTCGTCGAAGGATGCGCAGGCGGGAGAGAGTAGTACGACCGCCCCCACCGTGGCTGCGCTGTGCGCTGCAACCACAGCTTGCGCCATCGTCTTGCAGCGTTGCAGCACGCTCACACCACCTTTTTCGAGTTGCGCGGCAATCAGCTCTCCGGCTTCACCGAAGGTGATGATCGTCGCTCCCGAAGAAAGAATGGCTTGCGCGAGCGGGGCGAAGTCTCCTTCTTTGTCGCGTCCGCCGAGCAAAAGCAGGACGTGCCGTGAAGGGAAGGCGGCGAGCGCGCACAGGGCCGAGGCGATGTTGGTTGCCTTCGAGTCATCGACGAAGGTCACGCCGTTGACGGTCGCGACCTCTTGCAAGCGATGGGGAAGGGCAGTGTAGCCGGTCAGTGCGCGACGAATGGCCTCGAGCGGGACGCCGACCGCTCGACAGGCTGTTGCCGCGGCGAGTGTGTTTCGGATGTTGTGCTCGCCCGGAATGGGTAGCTCGTCGACGGAGCACAGGCGCTCGCTATTCCCCGCCACACGCAGGGTCAGCTCGGCGTGTTCGAGACAGCCGCCCCTGTCGACGCGATGACGTGTCGAGACGCGCAGGATCGGTTGCTGAGCGCGTTCGGCCAGCTCCACGACGCGTTCGTCGTCAATGCAAAGCACGAGGGGTGCTCCGTTGCGGCGGAGCGCAGCGATGCGCCACTTGGCGGCGCAGTAGGCTGTGAGGTCTCCGTGACGATCGAGGTGGTCCGCCTGGATGTTGAGCAGAATGGCAGCCGCTGCGTGCAACGTCTCGATCGTCTCGAGCTGGAAACTTGAGAGCTCGAGGGCATACCAGCTCGTTTCCCGATCGCCATGAACCGCTTCGATGAAGGGTGTGCCGAAGTTCCCGCAGGGAATCTCCTCTCGCCCCGCAGCGCCGAACATCGTGGCGCAAAGGGCGGTCACCGTGCTCTTACCGTTGCTGCCCGTGATCGCGATGGTGCGAGCGCCGATCGACGTCGGAACGAGGTCGATCTC
>CAYSMT010000057.1:0-9833 GCA_964432135.1 uncultured Acidobacteriota bacterium | reverse complement strand
GCCATCATCGCTGCGCGAAGTGCTGCTCTACGAGAACGACCGGGATCTCGTGCGGCGTCTCGCGCTGGCCATCGGCTCCCCTACCTGCCATGCGACGCTGCGCAAAGACACGATGCGCGCGGCACACCGGCATGCTTGGCCGGGTCGGGCCGCCGCGCTGGATCGATGGGTGGAGGGCGTGGTCGCCGCCGCCGGCCGGTCGGCGCCTAGTCGACGGTGACCGGTATCTTGACGCTCTGTGTCCCCGGGGCGCAGTAGCCGCTCTTCTTGACGCAGTAGAAGAACTTCAGCGTACCTTCGAGGAAACGGGTTTTGCCGCCTCCAGAGCGTGGTACGACCTTCAGGGTCAGCGGGTCAATATGCTTGAAGCCGAACTCCTCGGGGTTGGTGATCGGCTCTTTCACACCCACGAAGGCCTCTTTCGCTTCGAGCTTGAAGCCCTTGGCCTTCGTGATTTTCAACGTGATACCCGGATAGCGATTGAGCTTGATGCCCTTGGGAGGCGCGACGCTTACGTGAAGCACCAGCGCGGTGCCCGGATGTCCCGGTTGGGGCTCCTGTACCGTCGTCAGCTTCATCCTCGGTGTGGCGGCCTTCTTCCGCGTGGGTCCCGCCTGCGACAGACTCACCGCAGCCATCAGAGCGAGGGCGACGATCCCGAAGCGTTTTCGCATAGAATACCTCCTTGGCTGGTCATGATAGCCGGAGAGGGGAGGGCGCGCATGACCCCCCTTCACTGGACACACCGGGAGCTTCGCGGTACTAAGTAGGGGCATCATCGTCGCCGTGCCGGTGAAGGTGCCTTCTTTTAGGGAGAAAACCATGCGGAAGTGCGCGCTCGTCACGGTGCCGCGCCTCGTGCTCTTTGCTGTCGTGGCTTTGCTCTGCGTCGGCCTTGCTGCGGCGAACGAACGCATCGTCTTCAAGAACGGCCACACGATTGTGGCGAAGTTCTCTCGGGTTGAGGGCGAGTTCATCTTTCTCACCCTTGACGACGGAAGCGAGGTGGGTTTCCCCAAGAGCCTCGTCAAGAGCACCGAGTCCGGCGCACAGATCCGCCGCTACGCCCCGGCCCATGGATGGTCTGGACGCGGGCCGAGCGCCACGGAGACCGAAGCCTATCGTCGTCACATGCTCGGTATGGGGAAACGCGCGACGATGGTTGGCGGCGTCGCTGCTCATCGCGCGCGGGGCGAGAGACTCAACACCGTCGGCTTCACGGTCGCCGGAGGCTTCGCCGAAGCTGGCCGCGGCAAAGATCGTTCTCCCGGGATCGACCTGACGGACCCGAGTCTTCGCGCCAGTGGGGGGAGCAGCGCACCGCTACAGAACTCTCCGGCGGCGACACCTCGCGGCGCAACGCGTCACCTTCCGCCGGCGCCACCGCCGGTGATGCGCCCGCCGATCGTGCCTCGGATCCGCCAGCCGGGCGGGGCCAACGCGGTCACTCGTTAGCCTGCCTTGATTGTCGGTCTGGCCGGCCCCAACGCCTCCGGAAAAGGCGAAGTCGCCGCCTATCTCGGGCAGCAGGGTTTTCCTGTCCACTCGCTTTCCGACATCGTGCGTGAGGAAGCCGCGGTTCGGGGGTGGCCACCCGAGCGCGAGCACCTGATTCGCGTGGGGCAAGAGCTGCGACGGACTCATGGTCCCGGTGTCCTCGCGGAGAGGATCCTGCCGCGTCTCGGGGATCGAGCTGTCGTCGACTCGATTCGCTCTCCGAGCGAGGTGGCCGTGCTGCGGCGTCGTGCCGATTTCCGCTTGCTGGCGATCGATGCGCCCGCCGAGCTTCGCTGGCGGCGCGCGATGGAGCGTGGTCGGCCCGGAGATGCGACGACTTTGAAGGCCTTCACGATCCAGGAGGCGAAAGAAAACGGAGCCCGGCTGGATTCCCAGCAGGTGCGTCGTACGCTTGAGCTTGCCGACGAGACCTTGTCGAATGAGGAGAGCCTCGAGCTCCTCTTCGCCGCCGTGGAGCGGGTGCTTGGGGTCTGGGAGTCGGCACTGGCGCGGGGCGCGGATTGACGCTGTCCCTGGTCGGTGCCTAAAATCCCACTCCCTAGCAGTCCGCACTGGTGCACGCGCGCCAGCACGGGTCTCATGCAAAGAGGACCGCAGCGTGAAGGTGCCACGCAAGGAATTGACTCTGCTCGAGAAGCTTTACTTGCCCGAGATCGCCAAGGGGCTCTTGACGACCATCAAGCACGGCCTGTCCCCGGGCGATATCGTGACCCGCCAGTACCCCGAGGAGCCCACGCCGCTCCCGGACGGTTATCGCGGTGTTCCAGCCCTTGTCAAAGACGAGGAAGGGCGTATCAAGTGCGTAGCGTGCCAGCTTTGCGAGTTTGTGTGCCCTCCCGAGGCGATCAAGATCGTTCCGGGTGAGTACCCCGATTCGAACGTCGAAAAGTACCCGGCGCGCTTTGATCTGAATATGCTCCGCTGCATTTACTGCGGGTTGTGCGAGGAGGCTTGTCCGGAGGAAGCGATCTTCCTCAGCGATGTTGCCACCTTCGTCGTGGCCTCCCGGGAGGAAGCCATCCTACCCAAGGAGAAGTTGCTCGAGTTAGGCGGAACGCGCCCCGGCGGTATCCGCAAGTGGGCCTCGAAGTAGGAGTGCCCCGGTGTCGCATCGCGCATCGTCGTGGTCGGCACATCGTAGGGTAGCGAAGGGAGACGCAGCGCATGGAACACGTCCTGGACGATGGGATGGACGCCGCAGATAAACCCGACGAGGCGTCAGCGTCTGACTCTCGTCCCACCTGCTTGGCTGACATCAACACGCCGGCCGA
Source organism: uncultured Acidobacteriota bacterium (assembly GCA_964432135.1). Classification (GTDB taxonomy): domain Bacteria; phylum Acidobacteriota; class Polarisedimenticolia; order J045; family J045; genus JANTFM01. The sequence goes on along the minus strand of CAYSMT010000057.1, from coordinate 7,044 downwards.
CCTGCGCAAGCTCGACCTGGACGACCTCGTACGTCTTGCCGCGGAGATCCGTAGCTTCCTCGTCGACGTGGCTGCGCGCAAGGGCGGGCACTTTGCGCCGAGCATGGGCACCGTCGAGCTGACCCTCGCGTTGCACTACACCTTCGACACGCCACATGACTTGCTCGTCTGGGATGTCGGCCACCAGGCTTATGCGCACAAGATCATCACCGGCCGGCGCGACCAGTTGCACACCATCCGGCAGGATGAGGGGCTCTCTGGCTTCCTCAAGCGTAGCGAGAGCCGCTACGATGACTTCGGTGCGGGGCACGCCTCGACGGCGCCGTCAGCCGCGCTCGGCATGGCCGAGGGCTTGGTGTTGCAGGGCAAGCAGCAGAAGGTCATCGCCGTGATTGGCGACGGCGCGATGACCGGTGGGTTGGCTTTCGAGGCGCTCAACAACGCTGGTGCGTTGGGTTCGAATCTGCTCGTCGTACTCAACGACAACGCGATGTCCATCTCGCCCAACGTCGGTGCGATGGCGCATTACCTTACGACGCTGACGACCCATCCCTACTATCGCAAGATGAAGAGTGAGATCCACTCCGTCATCACGCGTTTGCCGAAGGTTGGCCCGTTGGCAGGAGAGTTCGCGCGGCGCCTCGAGCAGGGCCTCAAGGGTGTCGTAGTACCCGGTGCGTTATTTCAGGCGCTCGGCTTCACCTACCTCGGCCCGATCGATGGGCACGATCTCGGCGAACTCTCGGAGGTCCTTGCTCGGGTGCGAGATTCCTCGATGGGCCCCCTGTTGCTCCATGTGCTCACCCAGAAGGGGCGGGGCTACGCGCCTGCCGAGGCGGATCCCGTCAAGTGGCATGGCGTGGGCCCCTTCGACCCCGTGACGGGTGGGGCGCCTGTCGTGGATGCTGTTGGCAGCGCCTGTGCGGAGGCGCCGAGCTATACGGCCGCTTTTTCGGAGGCTCTGGTCGATCTTGCTGGCCGGCGCAGCGAGATCGTCGGTATCACGGCGGCGATGGCGACTGGCACGGGCATGGATCGCTTCGAGCAGGCCTATCCGGAGCGTTCCTACGACGTCGGCATCGCGGAGGGTCACGCTGTGACCTTCGCCGCAGGTCTCGCGACCCAGGGGCTTCGACCCGTTTGCGCTATCTACTCCACATTCCTGCAGCGGGCCTACGATCACGTCTTTCACGATGTCGCGCTGCAGAAGCTGCCTGTCATCTTCGCGCTGGATCGGTCAGGTCTCGTCGGCGCCGATGGGCCGACCCACCACGGCCTTTACGATTTGTGCTACATGCGCTCGCTGCCGGGCATGATCCTCTCGGCGCCGAAGGATGCGGACGAACTCGCAGATCTGCTCGAGACGGCGGCCTCGCAGGATGACGGACCTTTCGCGATCCGCTACCCGCGGGGCAAGGGGCCGAGGGCTCGTACGCGAGATCCCCAGGTGCTGCCTGTCGGCAGTTGGGAGCTGCTCTCGGAAGAGGGCTGGGATGTTGCCTTGCTGGCGGTGGGCTCGATGGTTGGCACGGCACGAGAGGTCGCCGTCGCCTTACAGGAACGCGGCGTGGGCGCTGCTGTGATCAATGCGCGTTTCATCAAACCGCTCGACCTCGATCTTTTGCGCCAGGTCGCCGCTCGGGCTCGGCTCGTTGTGACACTCGAGGAGGGTACCGTCCGCGGTGGTTTTGCGGCGGCGGTCATGGAGGCCCTCGTCGAGCACGAGATCCCGCTCAAGGGCAGGCTTCTTTGTCGCGGCGTGCCGGATCGTTTCATTACACACGGCACGCGGACGCGGCTGCTGTCCCTGACGGGGCTCACCTCCGAGCAGCTTCTCGAGGCGGTGATCGATAGATTGGATCTGGGTCGCTGAGCGACCTACGATGTGAAAGGACGCCACGTCGCCATCGGGGAGGGTCGTGGCTGCACAGCTTCCGGGTGATACGCCGGGGGCGGGGAAGGCAAGAAAATGACGCCACTATGGAAGGTGACCCGGCGGGCTGTGCTCAGCGTCCGCTCCGATGCGACGATTCTTTTCTGCTTCGAAGGCGATACGGCGCCCGAGGGCCTGGAGACCGCGACAGCCGAGACCGTGGCCGCGGCGCTGGCGCGACGCGCCTTTCGCCCCGGAGCAGGAAAGACGGCGCTGATCGAGATAGGGAGCGGGCGCGGTCTCAAGCGTCTCGTCGTCGTTGGGCTCGGCCAACGTGACGCTATTGATGCGGAACTGTTGCATCTCGCGGCGGCCGCGGGAGTGCAGGTTGCCCAACAGATCAAGGCCGCAACGATCGTCGCCCAGCTTCCTGTCACTGGGCTCGAGCAGGCCTGCGTGGAAGGGCTGTTCGTCGGTCTTTACCGTTTTGATCGCTACCTCAGTGGCAAGGATGCCAGGGCCTTCCGGCCCCAACGGTTGGTCTTCGTCACGAAGGAGGCATCGGTCGCCCGGCGCGCCGCCGCCCGTGCAGAGTGTGTTGCCGAGGCGATGACCACCGCGAGGGACTTGGTCAATGAAATTCCGCGGGTGCTCAATCCCGTTGCCTATGCCAAAGAGATCCGCACCCTGTTTCGGGGCACGGGCGTGAGCGTCAAGGTCTTCGATCACAAGCAGCTCCGTACGATGCGCATGCGCTCGCTGCTCGAAGTCGGTGTTGGCAGCGCGGTGCCGCCGCGGGTCGTACATATGGTTTACAAGCCGCCGCGTCGCACCCGCAAGCGGATCGCCCTCATTGGCAAGGGGGTGACCTTTGATGCGGGGGGATACAATCTCAAGGGTACCGGCAACATCGAGGCGATGAAGGGCGACATGGCGGGCTCCGCCGCTGTTGTTGGTGCGTTGCTCGCGGCGGCGCGCCTCGGCGTCAAGGCCGAGGTGCATGGGGTTGTTGGTCTCGTCGAGAATCTCGTCTCGGGCAAGGCCTATAAACCTGGCGACATCTTGCATACGCGCAAAGGAAAGACGGTCGAGGTCAACAATACCGATGCCGAGGGTCGCCTCGTGCTCGTGGACCTGCTGGACTACGCCTCCACGACGATCAAACCCAGTGCGATGATCGATCTCGCGACGTTGACCGGAGCCTGCGTCGTCGCGCTCGGCACGATGGCGAGTGCTGCGATGGGTAACGACGACGCGCTCAGGAAAGAGATTGTTGCCGCTGCGGGTCGTGCCGGTGAGAAGGTTTGGCCGATGCCCTTGTATAAGGAGTACATGGAGCAGCTCAAGAGCCCGATTGCGGACCTGCACAACACGGGCGGGCGTTGGGGCGGCTCGATCACGGCCGGGTTGTTCTTGCAGGAATTCGTCGGTGAGGGGATTCCATGGGTGCATCTTGACATCGCCGGGCCGGCCTTCTTCGAAAAAACCCATGCGTTTTGGGGTCGTGGCGGCACTGGGGCCGGCGTTGCTACGCTTGTTGAGTATCTTTCCGGGTTGTAAGGGGGGCGGCTGCTGGGCGAAGCCCAGAAAGGTCACCGCACGTTGACTTTTTTGTGTTTCGTTGCGATTCCATGACATTTCCCTGCTAATGTCCCCGTGTGGTGAACTTACTCCAAACGGGATAACTCTCATGACAGCCATCGCTTCAGCGCTGCCGCCGCTCAGTATCGGGCAATGGACTCTCCCCGTGCCGATCATCCAGGGAGGCATGGGAGTCCGGGTCTCGGCCCACCGACTCGCGTCGGCGGTCGCTTGCGAGGGGGGTCTCGGGATCATTGCCTCCGTGGCGCTCTCGCTGGCCTCGCGTCACTACAAGAAGGCGGCGGACTACCTCAAGGCCAACAAGCTGGCGCTTGCCGACGAGTTGGCCTGGGCTCGCGAGCGCAGCCCCTTTGGAGTGATCGGAGTCAACTGCATGGTGGCCGTCCGGGATTACGAGGCCCTGGTGCGCACTGCCGTTGAGCACGGGGCTCAGGTCATCATCTCAGGTGCGGGGCTTCCGCTGCGGCTGCCGGAGTACGCGCGGGCGCGGCCCAGCACGGCGCTGGTGCCCATCGTCTCTTCCGTGAGGGCGGCCAAGCTTCTCGCACGGCGTTGGTGGCATTCTTGTAAGCGTATTCCCGAGGCCATCGTCTTCGAAGAGCCCAGCACGGCCGGCGGGCATCTCGGCGCTCGGCGAGAAGATCTCGACAGGCCGGAGTATCGCGCGGAGAACGTTCTGCCCGAGCTGGTAGAGTGGTCTCGAGAAAACTACGGCGGTGAGATTCCGATCATTCTCGCTGGCGGGGTCTGGGATCGCGCCGACATCGATCGTGCGCTCAAGCTCGGCGCCAAGGGTGTTCAGATGGCTAGCCGCTTCATCTGCACCCACGAGTGCGATGCGGACATCCGGTTCAAAGAGGCCTTTCTCGATGCTGAGCCGGGATCGGCATTCATTGTCGACTCACCCGCAGGGCTTCCCGGGCGTGCGCTCAAGACATCTTTTACAGACAAGCTGGATGCGGGCGAAGAAATGGAGACCACCTGCACGGTCTCCTGTCTAAAGAAATGCCGATGCCGGGATGAGAAAGAGACCTTTTGCATCGCCAAGGCTCTTCACCAGGCCCAACGAGGCAATCTCAAGGACGGGCTCGTTTTCACCGACTCGAAGGCGCCTCGGCACAAGAAGATTGTCCACGTGCGGGAGATCTTCGATGAATTGTGTGGTCATCAGCGCGCACGACAGCTGGAGGTCGATGTTCCGGCTTGACGCTCGCGCCGGGTTGAGACGTTAACCTGCGCGGGATCCCTTGCCTTCAGCCTCGCGCCCTCCTCGCCGTCGTCGCGGCGAGCGCCGGGCCGGTTTCTTCTTCTCCGGTAGACCGTTGGGGAAAGCCTCCTCGAGGCGCTGGCGCCACCGGCGCGCATCTTCACGCAGGTCTCCGGTGGCCTCGGTCATCAGCTCGAAGAGGTCGAGAGCGTCAGGGAAATAGGCGCGCTTGATCAGCGCGGAGACCGAGAAGCGGCGCCGTTTCTTTCTGGGTACGAGCTTGTCCAGCGCAAGCAGGATTTGGCGGAGGCGTTCGCATTCGCGCTTGCTCAAGGCGATGCGCTGGGCGATCGGGCGGAGCGCATCGGCAACCTGGCCGCCAGAGTCTCTACGTGACGCGTCGTCGAGAGGTGTCAGAAGGACCGGTGCGAGCAGGAGAGCGAAGCGCACAGGGATCTCGAGTGAGCGCTTGGACTGGGTCCAACGGTCCGCGATACGCAACGCGGCGCGCAAGGCTTCGACCTCGTCGAGATCGCCTGCATTGACGGCATGTGAGAGGTGATCGAAGAGCTCGGGAAGGATGACCTCCAGCAATCCCGTCGAGATGAGACCATCGAAGGCGGGTGCCATAGCGCCTCCGGCGAACATCCGCAGGAGGTCCTCATGGATGCGTGGTGCGGCCGCATCGAGCACTTCGGCGGCGTGGTTTTCGATGGCCTTGATGGTTTTTTTGTCGATCTCGCAGCCGAGACGAGAAGAAAGCCGCACGGCACGCAACATGCGGATCGGGTCTTCTCTCATCCGGATTTCCGGATCGCCGATGGTTCGCAAGAGCTTTTTGTCGGCGTCTTTCACGCCGGCGACGTAGTCGAGAATGACGCTTTTTTGGACGTCGTAGAACAGGCCGTTGACCGTGAAGTCGCGGCGAACGGCGTCCTGTTTGGCCGTGCCGAAGGTGTTGTCGTCGCGGATCAGTAGGCCATTGCCGGCGGCTTCATGGTTTTTCTCGAGCGGTGCGCGAAATGTCGCGACCTCGAGGACCTTGTCGCGGAAGAAGACATGAGCCAAGCGGAAGCGGCGGCCGATGATCCGGCAGTTGCGAAAAAGACGGCGAATCTCGGAGGGGGTCGCAGAGGTGGCCACGTCGAAGTCCTTCGGGCGCAGCCCGAAGAGCAGGTCGCGAACACAGCCACCAACGAGGTAAGCCTCATGGCCTGCGTCGATGAGGCGACGCACGACACGCACCGCGTCGGCATCAAGCAGCTTCGGCGCGAAGTCTCGCGGGATCTCCTGAAGTTTCGGCTTCACTGTCGCTGTGGCGGCTGGCGGCGCTGGCGGGCCGGAATGTCCTCTTGGTGGGCGGCGCCCCGCGCGCAGCCGCGAGATGTAAGCGGGTTCTTCAGTCTTGGCCATGATCGGGCGATTATCCATGAATGACCGGGGAAAGCCAGCGTGTTGTGTTGGAGCTACGGCGTTGCGCCGCCCATAATCTCTCGGAGGGTCGCACCGGCCCCGTGTGAGGCAGGAATGAGGCGAGCTGAGCAAGGATGGCGTGACGGGGGTGCTGCGATGCTGGGCCTCACCCTCGCGTTGTGTTTGGTGGGGTCGAGCGTCGCGCAAGAAGCGAAGTCGGACTTGGTGGGCTGGCATGCGGTGACGCTCAGAGGAAGGAAGTACCTCTTCGCGACGGGAAGCTCGCGTATCGAGCGCTGGCCCGCCGTGACGCCCGACGACGAAGATCTCACGCGCATGCACTCGTCCGCCCGCGTGTTCGGAAGCTCAGTGAGTGAGCATACGGCGGAGTCCCTTGCGGGTAGCCAAGGAGGTCCGACCCTCCGTTGGTTCTCCTGGACGGCCGGCAAGCGGGCCCGGCTGTGTGAGCTGGGGCCGGGAGCCCGGCTCGCAGTGGCCCGCTTCGAGCCGCCGCGTGAGGCCATGCGTCTTACCCCCTCCTGTTGGCGTTTGGTTTCTCAAAAAGAGGTCGCACTCGAGTTCTCGTCAGACCCCCGGCTTCCTTTCGGTGAGGAATCCGCTCCGCGCTGGGGCGCGGCGGGACCGCCGATGGATAGCGCGACTCGCCTTGCGCGACTCGCCGAGCTCGTCCAGAAGGAACGCGGCGAGTTTCGCCTGCTTACGCGTAAAGGCATCACACTCTTGTCCTTTCGGACCGTGGGCTACCGGCATCTCAGCCGTCGCCTCATGGACGAGGAGATGGGACGCCGTCGTCGCTTCCATATCGAGGTCGTCGAGATCCTTCTCGAAGCGGCCGGCGCCTCAAGTGACACCCTGCTCGGCATGGACGGGCCCACACTCATCTGGGTCGATCGGGACTCGGGCGCGCTGGTTCGGATCTCGGGGCGCC